>CAYQTZ010000452.1:0-2562 GCA_964420565.1 uncultured Hyphomicrobiales bacterium | reverse complement strand
ATATATTCAATTACGAATGGAAAATTACGAATGGTTAAGGAATGTGCTAAAGCTCTGGTGATGGTTCTTAGCGAATTGGAGTCTTCGATAGTTCGCATTTTCTTCCCTGAGCAATTGAGAGCGTAGCGTTAGTTGCGGGAAAGGGATTTGGGGTATATGATTTATTGAAAATTCCTTTTTATGTCGGAGATGAATATAGAGGTGAGTTCTAATAATTCCTTTATTTCATTAGATTCGATTTCTGGAAAATCAAGATAATCAGCTTCGTACCTTAGAGTAAATAATTTTGAATATAGTGCTGCATAATTATTATCAACCTTACCAGATGATATTAGATGTTCATGAAATAATGATTTGATCCCTTTATGAGTTTTCGATGATAATTAATGGATAATAATGCAACGCTTAGAGCATAAAAAGCTGAATAATATAATCTATTCAGGCATCCAGCAAGGCGATCATAGTCAAATAAAAGCTGTGAACATGGAATGCTTTTTCTGACTTGTCTAACCATACATTAACAAGATTATGTATCTGATCACTCATATTGCAATTTTATCCTGGTTTACATAATTAAAAAACGGTGTGACATGAAATAATTCTTCATTATTCCACTTATCAAGTTCTATTACAACAATACCAAATATTTCTTTGTATTTAATTTCGATGTCCACCAGAGACTCAATGATCTTTTCTTTGCGTTTCCAGTCCACCTTGCCCGGAAGCAAGATTAGTAAGTCCCAGTCTGAATCTTCTGTCGCGCTGCCGGTGGCTCTTGAACCGAACAGGTATATTGCTGCATCATTCTCGATATTTAATATAGCTTCCTTAGCTTTATCAAGATGCTTTAATGAAGCATCATGTCCATATATTTTTGTCTCACTCATAAAAAAAGATACGTTTTTATTGATTGAATATTTTTTTGAGACTTATAATGCCCACTTTAAAGGAATAGTAATTAATGCTTCAGTTACATAAAGCAAGAGTTTGTCATATAATGACTTATCTTATTTCTGCAAAATAATGAATATTTCTCAGTTACATAAACTTTAAATATTTGCATACTATCACAATAATCTATGTTGCCTCTCATCTATCTATTTTATCTTCTTCCGCTTAGTCTTCACTATTACCCATTAACTCCTTTGTTTTACAATCCTCTTGAGTTGATATTCTATAAATATTGCAAAATCATCATCAAAGGGGAATTCCTATTACATTAGTAAAGTTGTTAAGAAAGTTAATTCTATGTAGTAAATATGAAGAAAATGTAAAGTAAACAGGTATATTAAAATTATGTGAATATATAATTAATATTATATTCGCAATAAATCTAATATTCACTTCATTTTTGAATTATAGTACTTATCTCAATATATCAATATAATATCTATAGAACCTGAATAATAGCATTACTACTCATCTAATGATTAATAATATTGTATATAAGAATTCCATACACAATGTTAATTCTATGTTGAAATATTATGACATAATAAGCTAATAGTGTGAATTAGTCAGCATTAAAGCAACTTTAACTTAAGTTACAATTAACATAAATCATCATATACAGCAATAATTCTATGATAACTATATACCATATTATTAGTTAAGTTGTTTAACAGAAAAAAAGTCATATTTTCATTAGTAGTTCAACCTATAAGTGTAGTTTCGCTTCAAATCAATGTTACTATGTCTCTATGACATAATTGTTTATTTTTTTAATTATTGTTAGGAGTTATTATGAATTTCAAAACAACATTTGCCAGATTATTAGTATTATCAGTACTTCTGGCATTCGGCGTAACGCAGTCTGGTTATTCTCAGTCCACTTATGCTCCAAAGCAGCCAAAGAACATCATTGTTCTTATAAGTGATGGTTGGGGAATTAACCACATCAAGGCAACTGATTATTATCAGTACGGTGAAACAGGTACACAGGTTTACCAGCAGTTTCCTATCAACACATGGATGGCTACATTTCTACAAAGAGGTCCCTATGTTTCAGGAAATGAAGCATGGGATAATGGTTACAATTCAGGCAAAGCATGGACTGATTTTAACTACGTAAATGAAGCCCCCACAGGTTCTGCAGCGGCAGCTACTTCAATGGCTTCAGGTAAAAAAACTTATATTCGCTCAATTGGTATGAGTCTGGAAGGCGAGCCATTATATAATATCACTCAAAGAGCAAAGGATTTGGGCAAAGCTGCCGGAGTCATAACATCAGTTCAGATTCCTCACGCCACACCTGCCGCTTATGTAGCACACATTGCAGATCGCGGCAGTTACTCTGACATCGCACGCGACATGATCTTAAACAGCAAAGTTGATGTAATCATGGGTTGCGGACATCCATACTATAACAATGACAATCAATACTCACAGCAGTCATTCAGATATGTTGGTGGCGAATCATCATGGGCTGATCTTGTAGCTGGTAATACTGTTTTTGCAGAAGCTGCAATTAATGGTAATAACCAAGTACAGGATTGTGATGAGGACGGTACACCTGATGCATGGACTTTGATAGATGAAATAAGGGATTTCAAATCTCTCCAG
>CAYQTZ010000451.1:0-2562 GCA_964420565.1 uncultured Hyphomicrobiales bacterium | reverse complement strand
GAAAAAAATAGTGTTAGGTGGTTGAAGATCAGCTTGAAGAAAATCTTTTTGCAGTTAGTCAGAGACAGAATATTCCCCATTGAATCTAACAGTACAGGAAGTAGTAAAAACTGGTATCAACACTATCTATAATAGAAACCGCAACCAATAGCAGAATAATTAAAAAACTCGAACTACAAACATATGATAGAAACGCTAAATAATGAGCAATATCAGGATTGTCGTTACAAGAAAAAACATATATAACTCTTCAGCTATATTGCTGTGCAGTAATTTATATTTGCAAAATTACTTTTTATTTGCTTTATTTGTGTAAAGTAAATGTTATGTAAACTAATTATATTAAAGCACTATGAAGAAAATCTACATTTTCAGCGGGTTAACCGCTATAATAATTCTTTACTTCCTGCTTATGATCTTTGATGTTTTCGCTTTAGATAATATTCATCAGGTACGCGAAAGAATGCTCAAAAGCTCATATCTAAAAAAGGATAAAAGCTCTACAGCTGATCACTCTCAATATGAGGAACTAAAACAGAAGTTCAACTCTCCGGAAGAAGTCGTTACTGCCTGTCTCAGTTGCCATACTGAAGCTTCCGAGCAAGTTAGAAAGACTATTCACTGGACATGGGTATGCCCGAAAGCCAAAGACCAGACTATTGGAAAGGTTACTGTCATCAATAATTTCTGTATGGCTTTGCCATCAAATGAACCAAGATGCACAAGCTGCCACATTGGCTTTGGCTGGGCTGATACAACATTCAATTTCTCCGACGATACCAAAGTGGATTGCTTTGTCTGCCACGATCAAACTGGCACATACAAAAAATTCCCAACTGGTGCTGGTTACCCTGTGAAAGATACTACAGTTTTCAAGGGTAATGGTAAGACTTATTATCCACCCGATTGGAACTACATAGCCCAGAATGTTGGCTCTCCGACTAAAGAAAACTGCGGTACTTGCCATTATTTCGGTGGTGGTGGAAATAAAGTAAAGCATGGAGACCTTGACGTTGTTATGAACAATTGCGATGAGTCAATAGACGTTCACATGGCCAAGGAAGGGCTCAACTTTGAGTGTATAGAATGCCACGTAACTGAAGCTCATAGGATATCGGGTAGATGCTACGCTGCACCAGCTGGTGAAAGAGGAGAATTCCACCTTATGACAGTTGATGATAAAAGAATTCACTGCGAGTCATGCCACAGCTTGAGCCCGCATATTAATCCGAAGCTCAATGACCACTTAGACGTAGTTGCCTGCCAGACCTGCCACATACCCACAATGGCAAAAGGCAACGCAACCAAAATGTGGTGGGATTGGTCAAAAGCTGGTAAGTTAGATGAAAATGGAAAACCTTTCCAGACCAAAAACGAAGATGGCGAAGTAGTTTACGACAGCAAAAAAGGTGAATTCAAATGGGCTCGCAATATCAAACCAGAGTATTTCTGGTATAATGGTGGTATAGAAGCTACAGTTTTGGAAAATACTTTTGATCCCAATAAGACTCCTATACAGGTTAATAAAATTATGGGGTTTGCTGATGACCCCGAATCACGTATTATGCCTTTCAAAGTTCACAAAGGTATCCAACCTTATGATACCGAGAACCATACTTTTGTTGTTCCAAAGTTATTTGGTAAAAAAGGAAGTGGCGCCTTCTGGGGTGATTTCGACTGGGACAAAGCTATTGAAACAGGCATGAATTATGCAGGCGCTCCTTATAGCGGAAAATTTGACTTCATTGAAACAGAAATGTATTGGTTAGTTTCTCACATGATCGCACCTAAAGAAGAAGCCCTGCAATGCGAGGAATGCCACACAACTTCAGAAGACGGCAGAATGGTAAATATCGCTGGTATATATGTACCTGGACGCGATCAGTCTATATGGGACACTCTGGGGATTGCTGCTCTTATACTAACATTCATTGGTGTATTTGTACATGGTTTGTTCAGAATAATTATAAGAAAATAAATTGGAGAATATAATAATGAAAGTCAAAATATATAAAAGATTCGAGAGATTCTGGCATTGGGGACAGGCAATACTCGTTTTAATGCTGGTGCTAACAGGATTCGAGGTGCATGGCAGATGTTTTTCGATTTTCGGTTATGAGTTAGCCGTAGATCTGCATCGCGATTTTGCCTGGGCATTGATAATTTTAATTGTTTTTGCTATCTTCTGGCATTTCACTACTGGCGAGTGGAGGCAATATATTCCAACTGGAGAAAATATCAAAGAATATATGAGGTATTACCTAAAAGGTATTTTCAAAGGCGAGAAGCACCCAACCAAAAAAACGGAGCTTTCCAAGCTGAATCCTTTACAGAGAATAACATATTTTTTACTAAAAGTGTTTTTATTCCCTGTACAAGTGGGATCTGGCTTGCTTTATATGTATTATAATAATCTGAATCTTAACTTAGAAACTGTGGCGACAATCCACGTAATTGGCACATACTTATTCTTAGTATTCCTTGTAATGCATCTTTATTTAACAACCACCGGTCATACTATCACTGCTAATATAAAAGCAATGATAACAGGTTGGGAAGAAG
>CAYQTZ010000450.1:0-2565 GCA_964420565.1 uncultured Hyphomicrobiales bacterium | reverse complement strand
AGTGCGTTTAAATGGTTAAAAATAAAAAAATAATAAAAAGTTCATTTTATTAAAAATTTTATTAATTTAATATATTCTTTTAACTTTAAACAAATTGAATTTTATATCTATAGAATCAGTTTATATATTTCGGATGCAGAAGAACTGCTTAAGTCATAATAAGCATCGTTTTTTAGAAACCAAATACTTTTATCTTTAGTCAATAATTCAGCTCCCAAGCCATGTTGTATTCTTGGAGCTTTTTGCACTCATTCAAATCATTGACAGTTTCGAGACATATTAATCTGAATTTTGTTTTTCATATAATTTTTAGTTAGGAGTTAAAAAAATGAAAAGAGTACACAATTTTAGCGCAGGACCCGCTGTTTTACCTGTGGAAGTTTTGGAAGAAACCAGCAAGGCAGTCCTCGATTTCGAAGGGCTTGGTATGTCTATTATGGAGGTTAGCCACCGTTCAAAAGAATTTGATAACGTAATAGTTGAAGCACAAAAAGATTGCCTCAAGCTAATGGGGCTTCACGAGGATGAATATTCCGTTCTATTTCTTGGCGGCGGAGCAAGCACACAGTTTTTGATGATACCTATGAATTTCCTGAAAACCAAAGCTGATTACGTAAACACAGGTGCATGGTCGAAAAAAGCTATTAAAGAAGCCAAATGGGTGGGCCAGTGCGATGTGGTAGCCAGCTCAGAGGAAACAGTTTTCAACTTTATCCCGAAGAATATTAAATTCAACAACGATGCAGATTACGTACATATCACTACAAATAATACTATTTATGGTACTGAATATCATAATATTCCTGATGTGGGTAATGTACCGCTAATTGCTGATATGTCCTCTGATATTTTCGCACGCCAGCTCGATTTCTCGAAATTCAATATGATCTATGCCGGTGCACAGAAAAATATTGGACCTTCCGGTGTTACTATGGTTGTAATTAAAAACGATTGGCTTGAAACCAAGCAAAAAGAAAACATACCTACAATGCTTGATTATAAAACTCATACAAACAAAGGTTCTATGTTCAACACGCCTCCATGCCTGCCCATCTATGTAGTAGGCAGAGTTTTTAAATGGATCGAAAAGCAAGGTGGACTTGCTGCTATTCAGGAAAGAAATGAAAAGAAAGCAAATCTTATTTATGATTTCATTGATGCACATAGTGATTTCTTCAAAGGGCATTCTAAAAAAGAAGACCGCTCTTTGATGAACGTAACATGGAATCTTCCGACTCCCGAGTTAGAAGCACAGTTCGTAAAGGAAGCAAGAGAAAAACACAATATGACTAACCTGAAAGGACACAGGTCAGTTGGTGGCAACCGCGCATCAATTTATAACGCCTGTACTTATAATTCAGTGGAAACATTGGTTAAATTCATGGAAGATTTCATGAAAGCTAATAAATAGTATTTTTAGATTAGCTCATAAGAGTTTAATTATTTTCAAATAAGTCATTCGCTATGTTTTAGTGGGTGACTTATTGCTTTTTATAGGAGTTAATACATACCATAGCAGATAAGAAGAAAATCCCCCTAAAGTCCCCTTTTCCCGACAAGTCTGGATCTTCGATAAAAAAGGGGGATTTTATCTTACTTCCCCGCTTGGTAAGAGGGGATCGAGGGTTGTTTGTGAAAAAATATATCCGATATAATCAGTAAACACCCCCTCAATCCCCTTCTTAAAAGAGGGGGAGGTTAATATATTATATTTCAATGGTTTACTCCTTCCCTTATTTATAAGGGAGGCTTGGGAGGGATCAGTTTTGGACTTTTGCTATGGTATCACCGCTTGTCAACTAAAGTATAACACATTTATTCCCAGTAATGGTTTATGAAGTTCTGAGCTTATGTTCCAGTTAGTCTTCAGCTCTCAAAACTAAAAGTCTTTGCTTGTACTTTTTGCTATTGGATTGAATGTTTTTATACCCATTTTTTGAACTATGAAAGCAGCAAACACTGAAGAAAAAATCAATGGGAGTATCAGGTCATAGTTATGACATATTTCAAATAAAACTATTCCACCTGTAAGCGGTATCTGATAAGTAGCAGAAAGTACTGCCGCTGCTCCGACTAAAGCATACAGACCAGGGGATAACTCAGGGAAGAATAAACTGATAACTGCTCCATAGCAAAAACCAAACATAGCACCGGCTTTGATTACAGGAGCCATTGTGCCGCCAGCTCCGGCACTTGCTAATGTAATAGCATTGGATATTGGTTTGATCAGTACTGTAGCGGCGGCGGCAAGAAGCCATAATAACATCATATATTTCTGACTAAAAAGAAAAGTAAGATGTTCAAATACTGAGTTTATTATTAGTGGCTCACCTTTGCCTGCTATTACATTATTTACAGGATTATAATTGGTTTCCCACATTGTTGGCAGGGCTAACAGAATAATGCCTGCCATCAAGCCGCCTATTGCGGGACGCAGATAATCCGGGAAACGTTTTAAACTTTTTTTGACTATACTTTCTGTACCATAATATACTTTCAAATAGTAAGCGGCTACGAATCCGCTGAGCATACCAACAATTGCAAGTAAAAAGTAGTCATTAAGTG
>CAYQTZ010000449.1:0-2566 GCA_964420565.1 uncultured Hyphomicrobiales bacterium | reverse complement strand
ATGGATGGTACGATATTGATGCGGGAATGTTATCTACTTTCCGTTCGTTTATTCCAAATGAATTTCTTGAAAACGAATATAAGCCTGTAAATAGTGCTGAAGTGATCAATGGACTGGAATCTGCCATATATTTGGAAAACAGGATCTCCGCCAGTAATTGGTTTCACGCAAACATTGGAATCAGGGTCACAAATTATATAAGCTCAAATTATTCAGATCTATTCCTGGAACCAAGAGTTGACATATCATTTTCGCTGCCCGGAACACAAGTCCTCAATGCAAGCTATACGAAGGGTTCACAGTATTCGCATATGGTTTTTTCTTCGGGTAATTTTCTCAATAACGAAGTATGGATACCAACTATGGAAGGGATGAAACCAGCAAAGGTGGAACAGTATGCTTTTGGATGGAAGAGTCAGTTTTTAAAGAATATGTTTTCGAGTGAGGTCAATCTGTATTATAAAAATATGGAAGACCTTCTCACCTTCAAAGAGGGCTTTTCCAATCTACGTGGAGATGCATTATGGCGAAACAAACTTGAATTTGGAGGTAGAGGAGAATCATACGGAGCAGAGCTATTTCTAAGCAAGGATAAGGGAAAATATACGGGATTCCTAAGTTACTCCTATTCACATACCACCCGCCAATTTGATAATATAAATAGTGGAAATGAATATGTGTTCGAATACAACAGACCACATTCATTCACAGTTGATTTACACAGAAAGCTAAGTAATAAACTTGTTTTTAATGTATTATGGGTGTATCAATCAGGTCTTCCCTACACTCCGGCTGTTGCGCGCACCTATATACCAAACACTTCTTACCCTGAAATAAGCTATGACTATGAAACCCTGATCTATGGTGAGCGCAACAGTGCCAGAATGAGGAATTACCACAGGATGGATGTATCCCTATATCTAAAAAGCAAGACTGTCAAAGGTAGGAATGAGACCTGGACCTTTTCAGTATATAATCTTTACAGCAGGGAGAATCCTTACTTTTATTTTTACAATAATCGACCACGACTCAGTTTTGGAGCCTTTAATATCGAACGTTATGGGTATTTGAAGCTTTACCAGTTAAGTTATTTCCCGATTATTCCAACTATCAGTTATTCGGTAAAGTTCTAATCTTACCTGAAAACAAGATATAGGTCGAATAAGTATACCGCTAAAATTTGGAATAAAAGAGCTCCATAAATCGGAATGAAAACAAGTTGGAATTCGGAGTGTTGTTTCAAATTATTTTATAAAGCATTTTGATTGTTAATTATTATGTGGTAAATTTGTACCACACATCAAACCAAAGCAAACACACTATGAAAAAATTTGGAGAGTACATTAAAGATTTGAGAGTAGAGAAAGAAATTACTCTTAGAGAATTCTGCAAATCCGTCGGACTTGATCCAAGTAATTGGAGCAAAATTGAACGTGGGTTACTTGCTCCTCCTAAAAGTAAAAAAATGCTGGAACAAATTGCGACTACACTTGGACTGACTGAGAATAGTCCGGAATATAATCAGCTTTTCGATTATGCAATGATTGAATTTATTCCAGCTGAATTAGCTGAGGATTCACAAATATTGGAAAAACTGCCATTATTCTTCAGAACTGCAAGAGGAGAGAAACCCACTGAGGAAGAGTTAAAAGAACTTATTAAACTAATTCAACAATCAAATGCAGGAGATTAAGCCAAAAAGACTCACTTGGAACAGAATAAGGAGTATAGTTGAAGATTTTAGAAAACAGTACATTGATCCATTAGATACTATACCTATACCTATTCATCAGGTAATTGAGTTCAAGCTAGGATTAGAAATTCAGCCTATCTATGGACTTAAAGATAAAGCTGATACCGAAGGTTTTTTGCAAAGCAATTTAACTACCATCTCTGTTGACAGTAAGACCTATTTGGATGATCGATACAATTTCAGATTGAACTTTACACTAGCACATGAAATAGGACATTTGATTTTGCATGCTGACCAGTATGGAAAATTGAACTTTGCTTCAGAAAAGGAATTCATTGAATTCCAGCAATCAATTGATGAAGAAAGCTTAGAATGGTTCGAGAAACAAGCTAATGAATTTGCAGGCAGGTTATTAGTGCCCATTGATAATTTAAGGGAACTGGTTGCAGCATAGGAAGAATACTGCAAACACTTCACCGAGAGATTGAGAAATGTCGATGAAGAGCTTAGTGATAAGGAGATAGAGTCCTTTGTCATTGACGCTTTGGCTACCAGGATTTATAAGAAATTTGAAGTATCAAGAGAAGTCATAAATAGAAGAATCAGAACTGAAAACTTAAAAAGTGAATTTGCATTTATTGATATAAATTCATGAAATAATCAGTAAGGAATATTCATGAAATATTGTCCTCACTGCGTTCATCGCTCTCGCTCTTCACGCTCACTCTGTTTTTGTACCCAGAGCCGGGGGTCGAACCGGCACAGCGTTACTCACTGCGTTCGTGAGCTCGCAGCATAGCTGCTCGGTTGCGGCCACTGGTGTTTGAGACCAGCGCGTCTACCAATTACTCGGGCTACGCCCTCGTGAGCTCG
>CAYQTZ010000448.1:2067-2576 GCA_964420565.1 uncultured Hyphomicrobiales bacterium | reverse complement strand
TTGAGATCTCGGCCATGCACATTAGCAGAGCAACAAAGCAACTGGACGAGACACTTTAGCAATGGCGAGAGCGGTCACTGGGTGAAGTTCGATATTTATTTTTAGCTGCCAGATCTGAAAAAGTGCGAGAAAGCGGCCAAATTAGGGATACAGCAGTCCTCATTGCCACTGAGACCTCCAGAAGGCGAAAGACAGGTTCGGGTGTATCTGTATCCCTCAGTGAGCATCGGGTTCACTCACCGAAAAGTGGATGCTTCGCGATGGAGTTATTTTCTGCACAGCTTGAAGAAGCGTGGGTTGAGAGGTGTCAAACTGGTCACCAGTGACGCACATGTAGGGCCGGGATCTGCTAGAAGAGTTCTTTTTGGTAGTATTCCTTGGCAGCGATGCCAGTTCCATCTTCAGCAGAATGTAGGTGCTTATGTTCCTCGACAGAGCATGCGAGCTGAAGTGGCTGCAGATATTCGGAGCATCTTCAACGCACCTGATCGGTCAACAGCTGAAAAGTA
>CAYQTZ010000448.1:0-2057 GCA_964420565.1 uncultured Hyphomicrobiales bacterium | reverse complement strand
TAATCCAAAAGTATGCAAAATCAGCTCCTCGGGTTTCGGCGTGGCTGGAAGGAAACTTGGCAGAAGGGTTTACTGTCTTTAATTTCCCAACGAAACATAGACGGTGTCTTCAAACAACAAACAGCTTGGAACGGGACAATCGTGAAATTCGCAGGCGAACCAGGGTTGTGGGAATATTCCTGAATGAAGTATCTTGTTTGAGACTGATTTTTGCAATCTTGTGGAAATAAGTGAAAAATGGCAAATCGGACGATAATGTTGTCTTGATGAGAATTAGAAATATATTTGATTTAGGAACTATTGGATGTTTCTGACTCAATTTACAGAAAAGATGTTGCATAATCCAAAAATAATAAACTTTCACTTGATTGCATGATTTAAGATACAATTGAGTTTCAATATCTTAGATAAAAACTAGAAAAATCGGTTAGTTTGTCAAATTTGATCCTTTCAGCTAAATGTTTCCCTAAAAGAATTTTTTATTTTTGGTAAAATGCATTTTGCACCACTTGACAAGACACTACCGTTAATACATGATCATTAAAGCAGCAAAACTAAAACATAATTCCACAATGTTTAATAATTTTCATGGTGAAATTTTATGCTTGAAGACCTGAAAACAATTTTTTCTAATCATAAAGGAAAGCTCTCAGATAAATGGATATCGTATATTAATGAGTGGAACGAACTATTTAAACCAATAAGAAACGATCCAATAAATCTATTTGAGATCGGTGTACATAATGGGGGATCTTTGGAAATTTGGGCGAAATATTTTTCTAATGCAATAAACATAATCGGATGTGATAAAAATCAAGCTTGTCAACAATTGAAATTTACTGATCCTAGAATTTCTATCATCATAGGTGATGTAAATTCAGATGCAGTCGAGACTAAATTAATCGAATCATCTCCGGAATTGAATATCATCATTGATGATGGCTCGCATCAATCTGGAGATATCATCCATTCATTTTCTCGCTACTTTAAACTTTTGCAACCTGGGGGTATTTATATCATAGAAGATTTACATGCCAGTTATTGGGACGCATATCATGGCGGCTTGAATAACCCTTATTCTGCCTTGTCTTTCTTAAGGAAATTAACTGACATTATAAACTTTGAACATTGGCGAAATAACCAGTCTAGGGTCAATTTTCTTTCACCATACGAGAATTATTATGGAATAAATTTTGAGGAAGTTGATCTTTGCAGCATTCATTCCATTGTGTTCTTGAATTCACTATGTGTTATTCATAAAAAAGTTCCGGATCAAAACAAGTTAGGAAGAAGGACGGTAGTTGGATCAAAGGGCGAGGTATCAGAAGGGGATAAGAAACTCACTGGAACTTCCATTCACGACTTTACATTTGACATCAAAGATGACTCTCACTTAAACCATTTTTTCTTAATTAATCAAAATCGTTTTCTTGAAGAAAAGCTGACAGATAAGGAGCAGTCCCTAAGGCATTTGAATGGCGAGATATCGAATCAGAGGCAAGCGAATCAATTTTTAGAGTCAAAAATAGCAAAACACAAGGAGCAAATAGAGATATATCAACAAAACCTCCAACAAACCAAGTATGAATTGAGGAATAGAGAGAAGACAATTGATCAAATTAAATCAAGCATAGAAACAAAAAATAGTCTCATTCATAAACAAGATGACAGGATCAAAGATTTACAAATTGACATTATTGAAGAAATCCAAGCTGGTATCAACCTGAAAAAGAAACTAAAAAAGTACGAAGGCCTCTCTAAACAGAAAGACGCTGAGCTAGAGGATCGAAGATATTTTATCCAACGGCTAAAAGAAATTTTAAAAGAACGCGAGGAAGAAATTTTATCTTATGTACTCGATGCGAGTTGGCGATTAACGAGGCCCTTGAGAAAGATTCAAAATCTATTAAAATCTGGATTGCCAACAAAGATTTCTTTAAAAGGAATAATACAAGGACGATCCACACTCAAGGAAATTTATAATTACTTTCTGATAAAACAGAGTGGCCTATTTGATTATGAGTACTACCTTAAGTCGTATACAGATGTTCGTAAAT
>CAYQTZ010000447.1:0-2587 GCA_964420565.1 uncultured Hyphomicrobiales bacterium | reverse complement strand
CACAGTCTCTACTACGCAAGGGAGGGAGTAAGCACGGAAAATCCCCCTTAATTTTTAAGGGGGAACACAAGGGGGATCAATTCTTGAGTTTTCAGGGGCTATCACACTGGCTCCCAATCATAGGGATTGATGGGATTAATTCTCCTTATAAACCATTGAAAATAGGAGATGATCCCCCTTTCCCCGACAGGTCGGGATCTACGATAAAAGTGGGGGATTTTTATTATACTTCCCCGCTTTGTAAGAGAGGATCGAGGGGTGTTCCCATTAAATATAACCGATTTAATTCGTAATTCCCCACAAAAGAGAAGTGTTTGCATTAAAGATATTCGCTCTAAATTTGGTAAATAATTCGAAAACAAATTTCTGGATATACTGAAGCTTTATTGTGTCAATGTGATCATCTGTTCATGGCGTATTCATCATATCTGATTGACGAAGGGCATTTACTTTTTATTCATATTTATAAAAATTCAGATCTATTATGCGACCCCCCATAACAAAAAATTATTTATTTAATTTTAATTATTCTTAAAAAAGTTCTATCTTTGTAGTTCTGTTAATTGGATTAGTATGATTAATTGTTTATTATCAATATATTATATAAGGTAAGCTATGAAAAGGACGTTTCAGCCAAGCAGAAGAAAAAGGTTGAATAAACACGGTTTCAGAGCAAGAATGGCTACTAAAAATGGCAGGAAAGTGCTCGCCAGAAGACGTGCTAAAGGCCGCTACAAACTAAGTGTAAGCGACGAAGGCAAGAAAGCATAAACCGGCTAAAAGTGCTTTTTCCGTTTTTTCTAATATTAAAGCTCTGTTAGTATGATAAAGCCATTGAAAGAAAAAAATAGATTTTCTAGTGGGTATAAAAATGGGCAAAGCTTTTATGAAAAACCGGCTAAAGCTATAATTTGTATCAAAGATAGCCCTTGCTTTCAAATTAAGCCGGGTGATGAAGATATCATTTATCTCGGTGTTTCTGTAAGTAAGAGAACAGCAAAAAAAGCAGTCGTAAGGAATAGGATAAAGAGACTCTTGAGGGAGAGTGTCAGGCATGTGGCAAAAGAGGAAGACCCAGACTGCTTAAGGAAATTACAGAGCATTATACTTATCTGGTACAATGCTCCTGATATGCCTTCTTTGATATCCCTTAATGACGTTTTGCCGATAGTTCAAAAACTGTTCGACAGAATTCGTGAATATGTTAAGAATAATTAGTATCCGGTGAAAAAAATGAAATATATACTCATGACCTTGATCAAAATATACAGAATGATCATTTCACCACTATTCCCGAACTCATGCAGGTTTTACCCTACTTGTTCGGAATATACTTATGAATCAATTAATAAATTTGGTTCTTTAAAAGGCGGCTGGCTGGGCATTAAGCGAATTGCACGCTGCCATCCGTTTCATCCGGGGGGGTACGACCCGGTACCATAGTTTTTTTGTAAAATTGGGATGTTAATTTTTATTATGGACAAAAAGTCATTACTCGGATTCGTTCTTATTGGTGTGGTCTTTATCGCATGGATCGTTTACAATTCATACCATACCCAAAACCTGGAAGCCCCGAAAACTCAGGATACATCAGCAGTAAAAACTGAACCATTAAGTGACACTTCAGATATTTCAGACATGGATGAAGGCATCTTTTCTGAAAAGAGGGAAGATATTGAGCCAGAGGAAGAGTCTTTTGATGATAATGACACTCAGGATACTTTATTGCAAATCCGCAGGTTTGGGAAAGATTTAGCCCCATTTGCAGTCGGAGAAGAAAAGATCATTATCGTAGAAAATGACTTAGTAAAAGCATATATCAGCTCCAAAGGCGGCACAATTCTAAAATGGTGGCTTAAAGATTATAAGCAATGGAATGGCTACCAAACCCAGCTAATATGGAACGACGGCGGCGAGCTTTTCCTAAAATTCCCCTTACGAGAAGATAGAAGATTGCTAATTGATACACGCGATCTGAACTTTACTTTAGATGCTAAAAAGTCCCATTATAAACTGACCGGCAGCGATAGCCTGACTATCACAGCAACTATTGAAACATCCCCAGGTAAATCCATTGTTAAAACTCTAAAATTCTATGGAGATAAATATATAGTTGATACTGATATTATTTTCAACAATATGGAAGATATTGTCCACCCAAGGGGATATTACCTGATGTGGACTGAAGGCTTAAAATATCAGGAACAAAGTTCGGTTGACGAATCATCCGAAGCAGAAGCCATGATTTCAATGAATGATGAATTATTTTATCTAAACGCCGACGAACCTGAAGATCAGAAGGAGACGGTAGTCGGTAATGTAGATTTTGCTTCAGTGAAGATCAAATATTTTGCTGCCGCTATTATGCCTCGCAAACAGATTTTCGACGGAACAGTAGAAATTTCTGGCAATATGAAAAATGTTAGGAACGAAGGTATTGTAGAAAGATATAACATGTCCTTCCACTTTCCGTATAAAGGTGGCTATCAGGAAAACTCATTCCGTGTTTATATTGGTCCTCTTGATTATGATAAAGTAAGCAAATACGGCATAGAGTCAACTGTAAACTTTGGCTGGAGATGGCTTA
>CAYQTZ010000446.1:0-2594 GCA_964420565.1 uncultured Hyphomicrobiales bacterium | reverse complement strand
AGTCTCATAAGATAGGGAAGGGGAGGGATCAGTTTTTCGACTTTTGCAATGGTCTTATATTTCAAACCAGCTTATGATCAATGGCTAAGTGTAGATTTGATTGCCCTTAGCGAAAAAACTCATAAAAAAGTTTGTTCTTTATAGATATTTTTTCATATTGCAATTTGAAATTTTAAAAAAATATGGAATACAATTTTTAGCAGCAATATATAGCCCCCTCATAGACATAGAAAAAAAGGGGATTTCGGAAATAAAAACTTAATAGTTACAGAACTTCTAAATATTTTGACAAAAGAGTTTCTGTTACATATTTTTATTATTTGACATTAATGATGACAGTTATAACAAATTGTTTTTTACATATATATGAAGAAATAAGCAATGCCAAAAACACAGAAACTTCTTGATGAAGTAACTATTCGTTTTGCCGGAGACTCTGGCGATGGAATGCAGTTGAGTGGCACTCAGTTTTCTAACACATCCGGAACTATCGGCAACGATGTAAACACATTCCCGGATTATCCGTCAGAAATCAGGGCGCCCGAAGGAACGCTATACGGAGTAAGTGCATATCAGATTCAGTTCGGATCAAAAAAAGTTCATACACCAGGGAATAAAATTGATGTTCTCGTTGCTATGAACGCCTCGTCTTTGAAGGTAAATCTGCCTAACGTAAAGAAAGGCGGAATAATAATTACCAATACAGCCGGTTTCGACAATAGAAACTTGAAGTTGGCTCAATATGACGAAAATCCATTGAAAGACGGATCGCTAGATGATTATCAATTATTTCCAGTGGACATAACCGCAATAGTACAAGAAGAGCTAAAAGGCACAGGGATGAGCCCCAAGAACATAACGAGAACGAAGAATATGTTTGCCTTAGGGTTGGTTTACTGGCTGTTCGACAGACCTTTAGAGCCAACACTCAAATGGCTTTCAGAGAAATTTGCCAAAAAGAAAGATATATTAGATGCAAATACAAAGATTCTAAAAGCAGGTTGGGATTATGGTGCTTCAAGGAATGAATTTGCTGTTCGCTATATAATCAATAAAGCTAAACTCGAGCCGGGAATGTATAGAAATATCACAGGTAATAACGCAGTTGCCATTGGATTAGTAGCTGCTGCTAAGCAAGCAAACCTACCGCTCTTCCTCGGTTCATATCCAATAACGCCAGCAACAGAGATTTTACACTTTATCTCAGGTTATAAGAAATATGGAGTGAGGCACTTGCAGGCAGAAGATGAAATAGCTGGTATTTGCAGTGCTATAGGTGCTTCTTATGGTGGTTATTTGGCTGCTACCACAACCAGTGGTCCTGGATTATCACTAAAAGTCGAAGCCATAGGACTTGCAATAATACTTGAGCTTCCTTTGGTAATAGTTGACGTACAGCGAGGCGGCCCAAGTACTGGTTTGCCTACAAAGCCCGAACAATCCGATCTGCTTATGGCAATGTATGGCAGGCACGGCGAAGCTCCCGTTCCAATCGTATCTGCAAATAGTGCATCCGATTGCTTTGCGAAAACTATAGAAGCTGCCAGGATTGCTCTGAAATATATGACTCCTGTTATTTTGCTGACAGATGGCTATCTTGCTCAGGGAACAAATCCATGGAGAATCCCCAAAATTGAGGACTTGCCTGATATCAGTGTTGATTTTGCAAAAGAAAAAGAGGGGTTTGCTCCTTATAAACGCGATCCGGAAACATTGGCTCGCTTGTGGGCTATCCCCGGCACTCAGGGACTTGAGCATCGAATTGGCGGACTTGAGAAAGAAGATATTACAGGTTTAGTAAGCCAGGACCCATTGAACCATGAGAAAATGGTGGAGATCAGAGCTAAAAAGATCGCTGGAATTGCCAACGACATACCTCTCGCCGAAGTTCAGGGCGAGCAACAGGGCGATTTGCTGATACTTAGCTGGGGCAGCACTTTTGGCGCCATTCAGGATGCTTACGATAAATTGAAATCTGAAGGCAAAAAACTGTCTTATTGCCACCTCAATCATTTGAATCCATTCCCAAAAAATTTGGGAGAAATTTTAAAACGCTTCAAACGTATTCTTGTACCTGAATTAAATAGCGGACATCTGCGTATATTGATCAGAAGCACATATATGATAGATACTATTGGGTTAAACAAAATCCAGGGTCTTCCGATGAAAGAATACGAAGTAGAAGAAAAAATCCTTGAACTTTTAAGCGAGGAGGGAAATTAAAATGACATCTTTAGTAGAACAAATACTTAGTTTGCCCCATGAGGGTTCGATAGAGACAACTTCGAAAGATTTTAAAGTTGGCATAGACGTACGCTGGTGCGCTGGTTGCGGTGGTTATGCTATTCTTGCCCAGGTTCAGAAAATCATGCCAACACTGGGCATACCCAAAGAGAAATTTGCTTTCATTTCAGGTATAGGCTGCTCGAGCCGTTTCCCATACTATATGGATGTTTACGGTGTGCATTCAATGCACGGCAGAGCTTTAGCTATCGCCTCAGGTTTGAAGATTGCCAGACCAGACCTTTCCATTTGGATAGCTACAGGCGACGGCGATTGTATGAGTATCGGCGGTAACCACCTGATACATGCCT
>CAYQTZ010000445.1:0-2602 GCA_964420565.1 uncultured Hyphomicrobiales bacterium | reverse complement strand
GATCATGGAATTCTTATGGTTTATATAGTGTTATTTCTGATGATGAATATGCTGTAATAGAAAGAGAATACGAAGATAACCCAAATGAAACCCGCTTCTATATTAGAAATGAAAATTTTGATGTAGTTTGGGATACTACTTATATTGATCTCAAAGAGCTTATATATTTTAAAAAACTAGTGAATGGCAACTATCTTTTTGTACAAAACGATAAGTTTCTTTTCGTTGCTAATAATGGAAATATTATAAATGAAGTAGAGTATAACGAAGGGAGTTTATTTGAAGAAGGCAGATATTGGCGGAATACTGAGAGCATAATACCTTCTTCAGATAATGGATTTATTTTTTGGAAAGGAGTTTTTGTGAAGAAAAATGACATTTGGGTAGAAGTACCTACAATACTTAGTTATGACGAAAATGGTAAGCTGAGAAATAAAGTTGAATGGGATTCTTCTTTTACTAAAATCACGTATGGTACTCGAATAGATGAGAATAAATATGTCTTTACCGGGCAGATTGACGGTTGTATTGCTTTGCTTTTCACGGATAATTATGGTCGAGAGACAAGCCGCCTCGTTTTTAAGGGTAGAGGTGGTTATGCAACCGGAATCACAAAAACAAAGGATGGTGGCTATTTTTTGTTAGGCAATAATGGAGGTAAGGTCTATATAGCAAAATTCAATTATCTGGCACCAAGCAATGTAGATGAAAAGAATGGTCTTTCTGTTCAGGATTTAGAATGTTCTATATACCCAAATCCTGCTGAAGACCAGATCACTGTAACATTAAGCGATGAATTTATTTCAGCACCCGAAATAGATATTATTGATTATCTGGGGAATGTGATAAGTTGCACTCCATCTGGAAGATGGAGTCCATCTGACAAATCTATTACTATCAACACATCCTCACTCTCCCCAGGTGTATATTTCTTGCGGGTGATAAGCGGAGATAAGGTGGAAGTGAAGAAGTTTGTGGTTTTGTAGTTGTTGCTTGTTAGCGGTCGGCTTCCAGTGATAAGAAGGTCTCCATCTTCGAGATGGATTCCTTCAAACACTACTTAAATGATCAGACTATCACTCTTCTCAGCTTTTTCATTATTGGCACTTCGCTGTCGTATATTCTTTTCTCGCCATCTCCGAGAGATTTCTCGATATCGCGGATATTTGAAATGAGACGGAAGAAACCGCCCACTTCGACTGATGCCGCTTGGTCACTTCCCCACATAGCACGGTCTAAAGTAATGTGGCGCTCTAAGAAATTAGCTCCCAGTACGATAGCTGCCCATGATGGAGCTAAGCCAGTCTCGTGTCCTGAATATCCAATAGGTATCGCAGGATACTTATTCTTCAAAGTTGGTATTACTTTGAGATTTAGTTCATCAAGTTTGCAGGGATATGTAGAGGTTGAATGTGCTAAGAGCAGATTTTCCTCACCAAGCTCATCAATTGCTTGCTGAATGTGATCCATATTCGACATCCCAGAAGATATCATAATGGGTTTTCCGGATTCTGCCATTTTCTTGAGAAGCTCAATATCTGTCAATGCGGCGGAAGGAGCTTTATGGAAAGGCACATTGAATTGCTCAATAAATTCTACTGAGGGTATGTCCCAACAAGATGCTGTCCACATTATATTATTGCTTTTGCAGAATTTATCTATTTCGTTGTATTCTTCCACTCCGAATTCAGTTTTGTAGCGATAGTCTATATACTTCATTCTTCCCCCAGGGGTGTCGCGTTCAATATCCCACTGGTCTCGGGGAACGCATATCTCAGGAGTTCGCTTTTGAAATTTCACAGCATCAGCGCCGGCAGAAGCCGCTCCAGCGATCATCTTTTTTGCCAGATCAACCGATCCATTGTGGTTTATACCTATTTCAGCGATTATAAATGTTGGCTGCCCATCACCTATGAGCTTATCTCCAATTTTTCTGATTCTTTGTGATGACATGATATTTACCTGTATTTATTTAAAAAAGTTTTTTCTATTTTATGTTTATCAAATTCAGATCCCAGTTTAGTTAATCTTTCTATGTTAATCGGATCAAATATTTAAGAACCCCACCCTAACCCTCCCCAAAGGGGAGGGAATTACACATCTTACTCCCTCCCCTTTGGGGAGGGCTGGGGTGGGGTTTTCTTATTATCTCCCCATTATCTTTACCCCATCACACAGTCTCGGATATCCGGAGTGGAGTCAGTTGAATAACCTAATTTTCTTCATCATCTCTCACCAGCAAGTCCATCCCCCATCAACTACCAAATTTGCTCCCGTCATATACGATGAAGCGTCGCTTGCCAGAAAAACCAATGCACCGCGATAATCTAATGACTTTGCCATACGACCAAGCGGGGTTCTCTTTGAATAATTATTGATGAAATATTCTTCCTGACCATTCTCAACACCACCGGGGGAAAGTGCATTGACTCTAACACCCTTATCTCCCCAGTAAGCCGCAAGGAATCTTGTGAAAGATATTACTGCACCTTTGGCTGTCGGATATGCAGGAGATTTATAAAATGGCTGTGTGCCATCCGGTTTTCTGTACAGAGATTGATCGGGAGCAACTATGCCATAAGTAGAAGCAATATTTATTATG
>CAYQTZ010000444.1:2051-2616 GCA_964420565.1 uncultured Hyphomicrobiales bacterium | reverse complement strand
ATTAATCAAAATATTTTCGATATATTCTATGATTTATGTTTTGAATAGATATTGAAATTGAAAATTATATTTGAACAATATGAACGGATTTCAAACTAACTATATAAAAAATAAAACTATTAAGGAGATGTTATGCCTTTAAACCACAACCTGACCGACGACCAGATACTACTCCGAGATACTGTCCGCAAATTCGCCGAAGAAGTAATTCGCAGCAAATCAAAAGAATTGGACGAAAAAGAAGAATTTTCTTATGACATTACAAAGCAGATGGCTGAGATGGGATTTCTCGGTGCTTTTTTACCGGAAGAATATGGCGGGAGTATGCTTAACTATGTTGAATATATCATGGTTGTCGAGGAAATATCCCGTGTGGATGGTTCTCAGGGAGCAACCGTTGCCGCACATAATTCACTTGGAGTTGGACCTCTTTACTATTATGGAAACGAAGAGCAAAAGAAAAAGTATTTGCCAAAACTCGCTGAGGGACATCTCTGGGGCTTTGGCTTGACTGAACCCGAAGCTGGCTCAGACGCTGGAAACACCCAAACAACAGCAGTTGAGG
>CAYQTZ010000444.1:0-2041 GCA_964420565.1 uncultured Hyphomicrobiales bacterium | reverse complement strand
TAATGGCTGTAAGATATTCATTACCAATGCTTCTACTGATATTACTCTTGGCTCTACAGTGCTTGCCGTAACTGGCGAAAAACCAAATGGGAAGAAGGAACTATCGTGTTTTCTGGTAGAGAATGGCACACCCGGATTTGAAACAAAAAAGATGTCTGGCAAGATGATGTGGCGCGGTTCAAACACAAGTGAACTATACTTTGAGGATTGCCGTGTTCATAAATCAAGTATGCTTGGCAAGCGTGGCGATGGCTTCAAGCAAATGCTCGGCACTCTCGATAATGGCAGATTGTCTATTGCGGCTATGGGACTTGGATGTGCTCAGGGAGCATTCGATGTAACGATGAAATATGCAAAAGAGCGTAAGACTTTTGGCGTGCCGATCAGTATGCATCAGGCAAATGCTTTCAAACTGGCAGATATTGAGATGGGGCTCGAGCTTGCCCGCACATATCTTTACGAAACCTGCAGAATGCTGGACGAAGACAAGAAGATCACCAAAGAAGGAGCAATCTGCAAATTGTACTGTTCCGAGCTTGCTCACATGGCAGCCGACCACGCAGTGCAGATACATGGCGGTTATGGTTTGATGAAAGAATATGAAGCCGAAAAATATTATCGTGACCAGAAACTTTTGGAGATTGGCGAGGGTACTTCAGAAATTCAGAGATTAGTAATATCAAGAGAGATTGGTTGCTACCAAAGATAATGGAAGATTTACTAAAAAATATTGATTACGACGAACTTGACAAGATATGCAAAAAGTATTCTATCGGGGAGCTATCGATATTTGGCTCTTATGCAAAGGGCAATAATACTGAGGATAGCGACCTTGATATTCTTGTTGATTTCAAGTCGTTGGAGGGGATATCAATGATAACATTCTCAAAAATCAGATATAATCTAATTGATATATTTAAAAAAGAAATTGATTTAGTTTCAAAAGACGGAATTAGAGATTTGATTAGAGATGAAGTAATTAATTCGTCGAGGGTATTATATGCGGAAGTTTAGATATTTTCTGCTAAAGATTTAAAAAGTCATCCGATGACTAAACAACTTTATAGAATTGAGAGTATAATAATGAATGAAAGGATTAATGATTAATTAAAATATTACAATACGAAATTTGTCTAAAGTTAGATAATGAAGAATATAGTATTAACTAACTCTTTCTATAAATCACTGATGTTTTATTAACAAATCACAGGAGTTATTAAATGATAGGTATAGTAGGTTTTGGATCTTATGTCCCTGCTTACCGCATTAAAGCACGCACCATCGCAGCCCAGTGGGGCGACGATGCAGACACAATCGAAAGGGGTCTTTTGATGACTGAGAAAACAGTTCCCGGACAGGACGAAGACACAATCACAATTTCGATTGCCGCTGCCAAAAATGCGTTAAAAAGAGCTGGCATAGACCCACAAAAAATTGGAGCAGTTTATATTGGCTCCGAATCGCATCCTTACGCAGTAAAACCTTCGGGAACAGTATTGATTGACGCACTCGGCATCGGACCTCACGTCCACGTAGCCGACTTCGAATTTGCCTGCAAAGCAGGTGCCGAAGCAATGTTTGTGTCATATAGCCACGTGAAAGCAGGAAATATGGAATATTCATTGGGTATCGGTGCTGACACATCCCAGGGAGCTCCCGGCGATGCACTCGAATACTCTGCTTCTGCTGGTGGTTCAGCTTTCATCTTCGGAACAAAGGATGTAGTAGCTGAATTGCTTTATGAGCATTCATTTACTAGCGATACACCAGATTTCTGGCGCCGCGAATATCAGCATTATCCACGCCATGGCGGACGCTTCACAGGCGAACCGGCTTATTTCAGACATGTACTCGGATGTGGTCAGGCATTACTCGAAAAATCAGGTATGAAGCCAGAAGATTTCGCCCACGCAGTATTCCACATGCCAAATGGCAAATTCCCATTAAAAGCTGGTAAAATACTTGGCTTTACAAATGAGCAAATGAAACAGGGCTGGGTGGTCAATAAAATGGTTAACACATACTCCGGCTCATCCCCGAC
>CAYQTZ010000443.1:0-2619 GCA_964420565.1 uncultured Hyphomicrobiales bacterium | reverse complement strand
CCAGCACTGACGCTGCAGCAATGGAAAGAAAACGCCCGTCGCCTTTTATCATGCAAGTGAACGGAATGTCCGTCTGTGGTCGAAAACGGTTTCCATCGATGAGCAAATGCTGCGGTTTCATTTTTAATTTTTGAACCGCCCGGTTCATGGCCAGAAAGGAAGCATTCAGGATATTCACCTTGTCAATTTCTTCGTTGCCGACCATTTCCACTCCCCAGGCCAGTGCTTCCTTTTCAATGATTGGCCGCAGTTCATTTCGTTGTTTTTCAGAAAGTTGTTTGGAATCATTCAGAAACGGATGCTCAAACCTTTCAGGAAGAATAACCGCTGCTGCCACCACCGGTCCGGCCAGGCAACCGCGTCCGGCCTCGTCGCACCCGGCTTCAATTACTCCTTTTTTAAAACAAGCCTTTAGAGGGTTCGGCATTTCTCACTTGTTTGTTAGATAACAATAAATCTTTTAATTGCATTCGTTATATATTCCAGTTGCTCCTCGGTCAGCTCGGTGTGCATGGGCAATGACAAAACGGTTTCAGCCAGGTGTTCGCTTACCGGAAAGTCGCCCTTTTTGTATCCCAGAAACTGGTAAGCCTCCTGCAAATGAACAACTCCCGGATAATAAACCATCGAGGGTATTCCTCTTTCTTTCAGGAATTGCTGTAATTCGTTTCGCTGTGAGGTTTGAATGGTATATTGATGAAACGAATGTGTGCTGTAATCCACTCTTTCCGGTAGTTTTAGCTCCTCAATTCCATTTAAATTTTTATCGTACCAGTCTGCGGCAAACTGCCTGGCATTTATGTGTTTGTCAAAATGTTTTAGTTTCACACTCAAAATTGCGGCCTGAATGCTGTCGAGCCGTGAATTCATGCCAATCCGTTCGTATTGGTATTTTGCCCTCATTCCGTGGTTAGCGATAGATCGGATAATTGCTGCCAGCTTTTCATCACTGGTAAAAACAGCGCCGCCATCGCCAAAGGCGCCCAGATTTTTTGAAGGAAAAAAAGAGGTGCACCCGATGTGTCCCACAGTACCTGCTTCTTTTTTTGTCCCGTTGTTAAAAATGTATTTTGTCCCCAATGCCTGGGCCGCATCTTCCACCAAAAACAGGTTGTGTTCTTCCGCAAGCTCCAACAGCGATTCCATATCGGCACATTGGCCATACAAATGGATCGGCAAAATAGCTTTCGTTTTTTTTGTGATGGTCTGCTCCACTTTTGAAACGTCAATGTTACAAGTGCCCGCCAGTACATCTGCAAAAACCGGTTTAAGCCCCAGGAGTGCCAATACCTCTACTGTGGCGATAAAAGTGAACGGTGAAGTAATTACTTCGTCGCCAGGTTGCAGGCCCAGCGCCATAAAAGCAATTTGAAGCGCATCGGTTCCGTTTCCGCAGGTAATTACATTTGAATTCAGGTAATTTGCGAGCTGTTCTTCAAATTCAAGCACTTTCCCGCTTTTTATGAATTGTGTTGATTTTATCACTTCCTGCATGGCAGCATCGATTTCGGCTTTCATGGTGAGGTACTGCCCGTAGGTGTCGCACATGTGAATTTTTTCCATAATTTCTTATTTACCGCAGAGACGCTAAGGTGCAAAGAATTTAAACCCTCAAAGCTACAATTTCCTTTGCTTATTTGTGGCTATATCTCTTTTAAAAACATCGCAATTTTTTCGGCAGCATTTCCTTCGCCATAAGGTTTTTCTTCAAAACCCGGATTAGTATTTTTTATTTCGCTGGCCTTTTGCAAGATTTTGCGTTTCTCGGCTCCCACCAAATGGTTGTAGCCTAGATCAACCAGTTCAGTCCATTCGGTTTCGTCGCGAATAACCAGGCACTGTTTTTTGAAAAAAAACGCCTCTTTTTGCAGTCCGCCACTGTCGGTAATCACAAAAGCACAGTTTTTCAAAAGCTCAATCATGTCGAAATACCCCACCGGTTCCAGCGGCTCAAAGTTTAGCCTGATATTTTCAAATTCCAGAATTTTTTTTGTGCGCGGATGCAACGGCAACACCATCCTGAAATCATGATTCAAATCGTTTAATGCTTCTACAATCGAACGCAGGCGATTCAAATCATCGGTATTCTCCTGCCGGTGAAGCGTTGTCAGCACAAGCGGGCGCGAATCCTTTCCCAGCGCTTTTAACACGGTAGCATGATTTGCTGAGATTTGGCTGTAATAAAGCGCCACATCGTACATCACATCGCCAATGTTTTCAATTTTTACGTTGAAGTTCTCAAACCCCTCGTGGCGCAGGTTTTTTACTGCCGTTTCGGTAGGGCAAAATAAAAAGTTTGCAATACGGTCAGTTAAAATGCGGTTGATTTCCTCGGGCATTTTCATGTTGAAACTTCGTAACCCCGCCTCCACATGTGCCACCGGAATATGGAGTTTGGCAGCAGCCAGCGCTCCGGCCAGAGTGGAGTTGGTATCACCGAAAACCACCACCGCCGAGGGTTTTTCAGTTGTCAGCACTTTTTCAATTTCCTCCAGCATGCGGCCTGTCATGGCACCATGACTAAGCGAGTTGATGCCCAGGTTATATTTCGGTTCGGGAATTTTCATTTGCCGGAAAAAAATGTCGGCCATGTTTTCGTCGAAATGCTGGCCGGTATGC
>CAYQTZ010000442.1:0-2624 GCA_964420565.1 uncultured Hyphomicrobiales bacterium | reverse complement strand
AATATAAATCTTATCATTGTCTAATTGCGAAAACTTAACACAGGTTGGATTACCAGGATCATTCCATGGTTGATCATAAGAGCATATTTGGCGTTCTTTATAGACCGTTCTCGTATCTAAATCCCATATCACTATTTTTGAATTGATCATTGTTACTCCAGCAAGATACTTGCCATCTCTTGATATAGCTAATTTTTCACAATATCTTTTTTCAAATCCTTCAGGGGTAATGTCTTCTTCGAGTTCCATCGTTACATAATTGAAAATCTGAATTCTTCTAAAAGTGAATTTCGGTTCTATTCCCAGTTTTTCTATAGCTTCGTGAATTACATAAATATAAGGTCTTATAGGATCAACTTGTAATCCAATAAAATTAAATCTCCATTCCTCTTCGTTTGGAGGTATGATATAAGTGTTGATTAATGAAAAATCATCAAGATTTCTGATGAATAAGGTATCTCTGAAGTAAGAGATTAACTTGGTACTGTCAGAAGTAAACTCTAATTCCCTTGAACCAAAGGGATACGTTTCTAATATTTCTCCCGTCTCGGTGCTTCTGATCTGCAATTCAAAATCTGTTGTTACCAAGAAAGTATTGTGGTCAGGCATGAACTCCATATCCAATATCTTCACTGGATTATAATGTGTCCATTCGAGAAATAATTGCTGTGAGTGCGATGTGCCGGAGAGCAGCAAAAACACTGAGAGAGTGAATAATAATAGTTTGGTTTTCATGGTTTTACTTTAATTGAGAATAAATAATTGAATCAGAGTTTTAGCATTTTGCGTAGCATATCATTAACCTTCAATAATTTTTTTTCTTCAAGTTCACCAATTTTGTTCTTAATTCGTTTACTATCTATGGCTCTTAATTGAAACATCAACAAAACAGAATCCTGGTGTAATCCATTGTTTTCATTTGAAGGTATTAGAAGAGTATTCTCAAATCTTAATGCTTGCATATTAGAAGTGAATGGAATGATCATAGTAACATTTGCATCAACCTCGGCAATAACAACTGATGGTCTTGTGCCAATCTGCTCCGTACCAGAAGAACCGGGAAGTTCAACAGTCCATATTTCACCTTTTTTCATAATTCTTTTTCAAAATTTTCCAAAGCTTCATCACTCAATTCATCCCATAAATCAAACTCCTTTTTAAGTTCAATTTGTGAACTAATTGAATCTAAGTAATACAATAAGGCACGATCAACAAACTCGCCTTCGTCAAAGCCAAGAGTATTTGCAGCTTTTGATACTTGCTTACTTAATTTCTCGGGTATAATGTATTCCATAGCTTGTGTCTTACTTTATTATAAATATTATATAAAAATATTGACTTTGCTGGTCGCTTTTTATTTTACCCCTCCTTCACTATCTTTATTGTTACTTCTTGTCCATCATATTGCAAATGCAATAAGTAAACGCCATTTGGATAGTTAGTTAGATCAATCTCTTTTTGATTCAATTCTTTAGATTCTATTAATAACTTTCCTTCAAAATTGAATAATTGCCAAGTAAATTCTAATATATCTTCCAAATTGATATATATTTTACCTTTAGTAGGGTTGGGATTAACTTTTTGTGTTGTATCTTTTTTATTATTGATATTTGAATTTATTTCATAAACTAATTTAGAAACACTTTGAGAGCTTTTACCAATAAAAAGGTTCTTTTTATCTGAATTTATTATTCCCATTGTTATAGCATCAGCAAGATCGGAAAATTCAATTTCATTTTCTTCAAGTTTTATTATATACATATTATGTCCATTTGTGTAAATCATTTTTTCTTCGTTATTAAAAAAATCAAAATACCCAGGATAGAGCATATAATCCCCTTCTGTAAATTTTGTTTTAATAATTGAATTTGATTCGATGTCATAAATGAATAATCCATAAATTCTATTTACATTATAATCCTGAGGGAAATCACCCGAAATATAAATCTTATCATTGTCTAATTGCGAAAACTTAACACAGGTTGGATTACCATGATCGTCCCAAGGTAGATCATAAGGACAGATCTGAAGCTCCTGTATTGCTTTTCTTGTTTCTAAGTCCCATATTACAATTTTTGAATTCGTTTCCGTTACTCCAGCAAGATACTTACCATCACTTGAGATAGCTAACTTTTTGCAATATCTTTTTTCAAATCCTTCGGGAGTAATATCTTCCTCGAGCTCCATCGTTTCATAATTAAGCATAAACACTCTTTTATAACAAATACGAGGTTCCCCACCTTGTTCAATACATATTCCTCGAATAAAATATATGTATGGTCTGATTGGATCAACCTGCATTGCCTGAATATTATATCTCCATCCTTCTTTACTAAGGGGAATTGAGTAATAACTAACTATAGAGAAATCATTAATATTTCTTATAAATATTGAATCTACATTGTAAGTGACCAACCTTGTACTATCAGGAGTAAATTCTAACTCCTGCGAACCAAAAGGATATGTCTTTATTATTTCTCCTATCTCCGTGCTTCTGATCTGTAGCTCTTCTGAGGTTGTAACTAAAAAAGTGTTGTGGTCTGGCATAAGCTCCATGTCATGAATTCTTACTGGATTCATGTGCGTCCATTCGAGAAATAATTGCTGTGAGTGCGATGTGCCGG
>CAYQTZ010000441.1:0-2633 GCA_964420565.1 uncultured Hyphomicrobiales bacterium | reverse complement strand
ATTACCCAATCTTCATAACTCTTTATTTTACGTAGTAGGATCAGGAGTTGTGAATTTTAAATTCATAATTGATCCAACACCCCCTAACCCACTCTTAAAAGGGGGGGAGGTTAAAATATTATATTTCAACAGGTTACTCCCTGCCTTACTCGTAAAGGAGTGTCGTGGAGGGATCAGTTTTTGTGTTTTTGAAATAGTCTCATTATCTGAATCAAAACAAAAGCAAATCAAACAATAATAAAAAATTTCTAAATATTCTAAAATATTTGCCGAAATTTTCTTTGAAAAACATGATGTTTTTCTTAAATTATAAACGCATAATATTTTTTAGTTATAATATTTTCAAATAATTGAAAGTCGTGTTATGGCAAGATCTGTTATTTTTATTTTAGTAATTCTATTCTTTTGTAATTCTCTTTTCTCTCAGGAATTGATTAACGACAGCAACGGCAAGATCAAAAACAATGGCACGATTAAATTCAATTCTTCTTCAGCAAAACTTACTAACAACAACTCAAATCCCATAAGCGACAGCAAAGTATTAAATCCAGGAACTATTGAGTTCTCAGGTGTTATATCGAATGCCGTTTTTGATGGTTCTTATCATTTAGGCGTTAGCGGTCAGCGGATTCCTGGTATTGTGAAGTATAGTGCATCTTCCGGAGATGTCAGCATAACCGGAACTGGCTCGGATACTTACTATACTCATCTTTTTTTGTGCGGAGCAAGCAATAAGACCTTGAATGATGGTATATTTGTTGCTGGTTCATATACCATAGCCGGAGGAGACAGAACATATCTCGGTACTTTTTACTATGACGGCACCGAAACACAGCAATTAGCTGGCGAAAATGCTTCATCAGGGGATGATAATATTTACAACAACTTATCTTTGCTCGGAGGTGGGCAAAAATTAATAGCTTCTGGTGCAGATAATTATATTTATACAAAAAATTCTTTGCTTAGTGCTGCTGGCACTGCAATACTGGCAAAAGGCACTTTGCTGATAGGACAAACCACCACTGCTAATAGCTCTACTCTCGGCGGGGATGTTATAATTGATGGATATAACGGCAGTTCGGTTACAGACGCTTCTCTTATTGTGAAAAATAGTGAAACGAATATTTATGGAAATGTATATTTGAGGAATGGTGGAAATGATGATGCTAAATTCATTCTTGACGGGAACGGTAATGTGTCGTTAAATTCTAGTTTTACTGTAGAAAGCTCTGGAGGAATGCTAGCTCTCAACTCCGGTGCCGGAGAATTGAGCATCACCGAGTCGGGCTCGCTCATATTGCAGAATAGTGAAAATGCCGCTTTACTGCTTGCCGACGGAGCTTTGATGAATATATATGGTTCTTATGAAAATAATTACTCAACTGACTTCTCTAATGCTGAGTATAATAATTCTACAGTTTATTACCGCCATACCACGAACAATATGGAAATTGCACGAAGCTCTGCCACTAATCCTTATGGAAATATAGTTTTTCTGGGAACAGGTGCAAAAACTGCTGGGGGAGATTTTTATGTGAATGGAAATATTAGCATAACAGGTGCAGATCTCGATATGTATGTATCTGGTAATGATCATACAATTACTGTGCTTAACTCTCAATCAGAAATAAATTTTGATTCTAATGAGGAGATAGTTGGTAAGTTAAAAAGAATTATAGACAGCGATAACGATAGTTATACTTTCAACAATAATAATACAATAGTGCTATTTACATCAGAAACTACCTCTTATCCAGATGATATGACATTCTCGGTGCGTCCGGGCGTCTCTCCTCTCAGATATACTGAAGAGACGGACATAAGGAGAAAGATAATTATCTCCTATTCGGAGCCAGCAACCCCCTTTACTATGACTTTGAAAGCACAATATGAACATGAAGAATTATTTTCAGGCGATTATGAGCAGTCCTCATTGAAATTCATGGAAGCTACTACAGCAAGCGTTCCCGAAAAGCTATCTACAGGCGAAGGAAGAACCGTTACTGCATCTACAGGAAGCAATACGACCGGTCATATTTTATTGCCTGGTATCAGCTCAGGAACAGGCGATATACCTAATGAACTTAATATTTTTGCTTCGGGGCATGATCTTTTAATGAGAGGTGGACCAGCAGCTATTTATGCAATCAGGCATGGCAGATGGTCTAATGCTCTTACATGGGACGAAGGCAGAGAGCCGGAATCCGACGATCTTGTGATAATTGACGGCTATACGGTTCATGCGGGATTTATCAGGTCAACTGATAATTATGATGTTAACGAAGCAACTCCGACAGCACTTGCCAAGGATATCATTATAGGTTCTAACGATAATTCTTCTTTGCTATTCGGAAGTTCAGATATTTCAGGTACTCTACCCCTTTTCAAATTAAGTCCGAATGGTACTATCACTAACCGTTCTCTATTCTCGGCTGGTTTCCCCGACAACGATATCGAAGATTCAGGAAGTTCACTATATAAAGGACTCATCATCTATGACAGCAGCAGTTTATTGGTCAATGATCTGATCAACGATGGCACTCTTTCGAACGGTGGTCATCTGGAGATAGGCGATCTGTAATGCTGTATAATACTATAAAATATTGTTTGTTGATCTGTATATTCATAGCAAC
>CAYQTZ010000440.1:0-2636 GCA_964420565.1 uncultured Hyphomicrobiales bacterium | reverse complement strand
GATGGATACTGGCTAAACAACATTTTATGAAAAAATATGCTACATGATTAGCTTACCAAGAGGGGAAGTAAGATGAAAAGTCCCTCGATCCCCTCTTACCAAGAGGGGAAGTAAGATAAAATCTCCCTTTTTTATCGAAGATCCCGACTTGTCGGGAAAAGGGGATTTTCTTTGGTTTTGCAATAGTCTTGGATTACTATGAATAATAGAAGAAAGTCATATCTCAATAATATGATCATATATATTATTCGACAGAGAAATAGCCTTCGTATTGGTTGCTTAGTTTTACAGCTTCAGATTCTGCTTCCTCGGACGTAGCAAAGCCCCATATCTTTACACGATAGACTAAATAATTTTCTACAATGTATCTGTCGTAATATGAACGGTATCCGCGGTCTTCCCATTTGCGGGATATTTCTTCTGCCTCTGTCTCGGTTTTCGAGAACTCAGTTACTATCTCGTATGGCAGGAGCGATGGATCGAGCCAGCGTATCTCAACGCGTCGGTTAAAAGCAGAGTGCCAGTCGAAGTTTTCCATATAATATATTGGTTTGCTTCTGCCGAGTCCCTTGGTGATTATCTGGTTTGCTCTGGCTCCGTAACTTACTAAAAGTGTTTTTACTGTTTCTGCTCTTTGCTCGGACAGCATCAGATTAAAATCAGGATCACCTTCGTTGCTTGAATTGCCAATAAGCTCTATTTTCATTTCCGGATTATCTTTTAATACAACTGCAAGCGAGCGCACAGTGTTCAAATATGTACTCGAAACATTATTACTTTGGAAATCAAAGGAGACTACTGCCTGGTACTGCGAATATTGTCGCTCGGGGGTTAAATATATCGTCAGATCATCCTGATCGCGGCTGATATCATTGCTGAAGAAAAATGTTGCATTTGCTTTGCTGCATTCACTTTTTACCTGATTAACGGGCAATTCATATTCATAATAATACTTCTGGCTTAAGATTATCTCCGAAAGCACTTCAGGAAAATGATCAAAATCTTCTTCTTCTAAATTATAAAATCTGCCACCTGTCATAGATGCTATATATTTAAAAGAATATGTTACCACAGCATCTCCCATTGCTATTACATAGATGGGGGTGTTTGCGTTATAAGCCATGTTGACTACATCGTTAGGTTCGTAGATTATTGATGAATTGTCGGCATTGAATACGACTAATACCATAATTCTTTTTCTATCAGGCATTTTCATTATTTTGTTTAATTCTTTGTAAACGGCTTTATATGGTGCATTCAAGCCGTTTGGCGCGGGGAAGCTCAGGTTATTGAGCTGCCATTGAGCTTCTTTAGCTGTAGAGTAATCGAAAACATTAAAATGTTCCTGGTTAAATCCTGAAAGTTGGAGTCTGTCATTATCATGCATTATGGGGATCATCTTTTCGATGCTCTTGATTATCTCCGCATTTGGACCCGAAGAGGCAGAATTATCAAGAAGTAATGAGATATCTATACCATTCGGATTGTTGTTATTATACTCCTTAGCCTGCTGAACATTATACCTGAAAGAAGATTCGCCACAGGTAAGTTCTATCCACCATTTAGCATCGCTTTCGCTTGCAGCACCTCTAATGAAATTGCCATTATTATCAATCAATATGGAATGGATCTTAATATTACCATCGTCTCCATGGCGAGCCATACGCATTACTTTAGTTTTATGTACGGATGTCTCTCCTTCCATAGGTTTAATACCAATGAAGTAATCCGTTGTTTCTTCGCTAATTTCTACTTCTTCAATATCTTTGTCATCATCTATTACAATTACTCTGGCGGACATCTGCACAGAGTCCACATTACCCTGATAAGCAGTGATCAGGTATCTTTTTGTTTCATCAGGCGATACAGTAAGACTATCGCTGCTGTCGAACAGTGCGTCAATACCATCAATACGCACTCTGTCTGCATATTCAAAATCCCACCTGATAGTGGCATTTTCTCCTTTTTCTATTTCCTGAAATCCTGTGAAAAGATTAGTCTTGATAGGATTATGCGAGCATCCTGCCGAAATAATAAAAACCAACGCAAAACCCATCAAAAATGATTGTAATCTGACTTTAGATAAAAAATTTTTCATATATTGCCCGCTAAAAGTAAATTGCTGATGTACTAATATAATAAAATTATGCTTTAGTAAATACAAATTTACCATTTTTATCTGCTATAATTCTAATAGTATCTCCGCTTTTAAAATCTGAAGACAACAATTTTAATGCCAAAGGGTCAGCTAAATACTTTTGAATTACTCTTTTTAGCGGTCTTGCGCCATATTGAATATTATATCCAATTTTGGCAAGCCAATCCATAGCATTTGGTGCCACGTCAAGTTTTATGCCGAGTTTGGCAGTTTTTGCCTGAAGATTTTCTATTTGTAAGCGTGCAATTTCGGCGATTTCTCCCTGTGTCAGTGGTTTGAAAAGAATTATTTCATCAATGCGATTTAAAAATTCAGGACGCATATTTTTCCGCAATAGTTCAATAATCTCCACTCTTAGTTTTGACATTATACTGTCGCTATTGCCATTATTCATTTCTGATATATTATCCTGTATCAATTCAGTACCGAGATTTGATGTCATTATTACTATAGTATTTGTAAAGTTGACTGTCCTGCC
>CAYQTZ010000439.1:0-2655 GCA_964420565.1 uncultured Hyphomicrobiales bacterium | reverse complement strand
AACCGATATCTGCACTGATATTTTACCTACAGACAAACCTCGCTACCTGATGGGAGTTGGCACTCCTGATAATATACTCGAAGCAATAGAACTTGGTATAGATATGTTCGATTGCGTACTACCAACGCGAAATGCCCGCAATGGCCAGCTTTTTACGAGCAATGGAAAGATAAACATCAGGAATTCAAAATATAAGCTCTCTGATGATTGTATTGATAGCGGTATAGATTCTTATGCAAGCAATAATTTTTCCTTAGGATACCTAAGGCATTTATTCAACGTAAATGAAATACTGGGGCTGCAGCTCGCTACATATCATAACATTGCTTTTTACCAATGGCTTACTAAGAACGCCCGCCTAAAAATACTTTCTGGTGAATATCGTCATTGGAAACATGAAATTTTACAAAAAATGAATAAAAATAGCGATTAGTTATTATAACTGAAAATTGTTTGTTAAATTTGAAATTCTTTGAAAAAGAAAAGAATTTTTTTGTCAACTATTAAAGGTATAAGAAATATGTTTGAATTACTGAATCCGGTAATGATGATGACCCCTCAGGGAGGTGATGATGGCGGTGGTGGTATGATTATGACATTAGTAATGTTCGGTGCTATAATTCTCATCATGTACTTCCTGATGATACGACCCCAACAAAAACGTCAGAAAGAACACCAGGCAATGCTCGAAAGTTTGAAAAAAGGAGATAAGGTAATTATGAATTCCGGTTTCCACGGAACAATTACAGATATTGACGGCAAGACTTATATAGTTCAAATTGCTGATAACGTAAAAGTTAAAGTAGAGAAAAACGCCGTCGCTTCGAAAGAATAATAAGTTATTTTGATTGGAATTGATATGATGAACACTATTGAAGAAGCTCTGAGAGAACTCGTCTCAGGGAAAATGATCATAGTAATGGACGATGAAGACAGGGAAAACGAAGGCGACCTTATTGCTGCAGGCGAGCTTTGCACACCGGATACCATTAATTTTATGTCTTCCGAAGCAAAGGGCTTGATTTGCGTTTCAATTACTCCGGAAAGAGCCAAAGAACTAGAACTCGACATCATGGTTCAAAACAGTAACGCAGTGCATGGCACTAACTTCACCGTTTCTGTGGATTATATTCACGGCACTTCTACAGGAATATCCTCTTTTGACCGCGCAGCTACTATACGCGCAATGTCTAATAAAGATACCAGACCTTCCGATCTCGCACGCCCAGGGCACATCTTCCCTCTTATAGCTAAAAAGGAAGGTGTACTCAGAAGAGCAGGCCATACCGAAGCTACAGTTGATCTGATGAGACTCGCAGGACTTAAGCCAATCGGCGTATTATGCGAGATAATAAACGAAGACGGCTCAATGGCAAGAAGAGATGACCTACTCAAGTTTGGCAAAAAGCACGACATGAAGATAATTACCGTAAAAGACCTGATTGCTTACCGATTCCGCTCGGACTGTCTCGTAGAGCCGGTGGCTGACGTTCACCTGCCAACTGCATACGGCAATTTTAGAATGAAAGTATATCAGAATGTCGTTGATGGCAAAGAGCATATCGCATTAATAAAAGGAGACTGGACTCATGACGACACCATTTTAGTGCGGGTGCATTCTGAATGCCTTACAGGAGACGTTTTCGGTTCTATGCGATGCGATTGCGGAGACCAGCTACATCTGGCAATGCAGAGGATAAGCGATGCCGGACAAGGCGTGCTGCTTTATATGCGTCAGGAAGGCAGAGGTATCGGACTTGTTAATAAATGCAAGGCATATGGTTTGCAGGACGAAGGATTAGACACAGTAGAAGCCAACGAAAAACTTGGTTTTCTGGCAGATGCACGTGATTATGGCATCGGAGCTCAAATACTGGCTGATCTTGGAGTAAGAAAAATGAAATTATTGACAAATAACCCCACAAAAAGAGTCGGGCTGCTAAGCTACGGTTTGGAAGTCATAGATCTCGTTCCTTTGGAAATAAAACCAAATGAGATAAATAGAAAATACTTACTTACCAAAAAGCTGAAGATGGGGCATATTTTAAATAATCTCGAATAATGGAAATTATAAATCAGATCAATAGCATTATGCTCAATGGTTAAAATCAGACCTCTTAAGATTTTACCCTCCCCTCTATTTAAATGATTGATTATATTGGACTTCCCCTCTTTGCAAGAGGGGATCGAGGGGTGTTTCCATTTTACAGCATTCAGCCGTCAATATTCAGCGTAAGGAATTGATTATATAAGACTTTCCCTCTCCCTACAAGTCGGGATGAAAGCATTTGTAAAAGATGCTGAATTAATTCCAAATCTTTTTTAAGAAAATCTTCAAATATTTCAACTAAGGAAGTAATACTTTTTATTACTATCATGCTTAGCCTCGGTTTAGATCGGGGCTACTTTGCTATCATCTTATTCTTCATTTTTCTTCCAAAGAGTATATATCCAATAATACTAATCTCTTTCTTTGAACCGCTACATAGCTGAACATCTTTAGATACACTCTTTCAAAAAATTTTTTTCTGAGATAAAAGATTGATCCAAGATAGAGAATATAATCTTTGATGAACTTGAACTTTATCATTCATTATTTTTTTTAACCCAACTTGCACCCCCTCCCCACGCAAGCCCTTGCTATTCCTTGCTCGG
>CAYQTZ010000438.1:1865-2662 GCA_964420565.1 uncultured Hyphomicrobiales bacterium | reverse complement strand
CAGTCAGCGGTCGGCATTCAGCTTTCAGTAGGGAACACGCATGCGTGTTCCCTACTTAGCAAGGATAACGAAAACGGTTCGTCGGTTTCGCTGCCTGCCTTCCTCAGTATCGTTATTGGAAACGGGTTTTGTCTTGCCAAAGCCGCGCCAGCGTAGCCGTCTGGGGTCAACCCCTCGTTTCACAATTTCGTTGAATACTGCCTGTGCCCTTTGCTCGGAAAGTTCCTGATTGTATTCCATAGTTCCTACGTTATCAGTATGCCCCTGAATCTCGAGCTTCAGTCTTGGCTGGCTGAGCATGGCATCTACCAGCTCGTTTATTATGGGATATGATTGCGGCTTAACAACTGCGCTATCGAAATCGAACAGGATAGGTCGCTCAAATTCGTCGCCGAGACCTCCCCAGAGATCTGATGCATCGTACTCACCTTCAGCGATTAGAGTGTCTTCTCTGTTTGGCACTACTATGGTAGGCCAGACCGTGTGCAAGCCCCAATATTTTGGTGGTTTATATGTAATATAATAGTAATATCGCAAGCTCATATAAATATCGCGGAATATAGCTATAAGTTCATCTTTTGTATATGCTTTATAAAATTTCCCGCCAGTATGCTTAGCCAAATATCGTAAGTTATCATCTATAGAATATCCAAAAGCCACTGAGAAAATATGAATTTTCTCATCCCTTGCCTTGCGTACCAAATTCTCTATCTCCTGCTTTGAATAATTATCATCTCCATCAGAGAAAACTACGAGAACACGCGGGACTTCAATGGAGGTACCTTCAAACAGCTTCA
>CAYQTZ010000438.1:0-1855 GCA_964420565.1 uncultured Hyphomicrobiales bacterium | reverse complement strand
CTTCATGGATTCCCAGACAGCATTGAACATACCTGAGAAAATTCCCAGCCCTTCTTTATACTTCATCTTATACCAGCTAATTATCGTATCTTTGTCTCCCATTAGAGGAACTTTTACGTCAAGCTCTTTAGTAAATGAAGTAAGAGCTATTTTATCATATATCATCTTCAGTGAAACGAATATTTCTGTGCCTTCGAATATTGCATCTAATACAGCAGACATCGAACCGCTATAGTCCATAGTCAGCACAATATTATATGGGATAGAATCGCCAGCGCCATATTCTCTTACATTAAAGCTGTCAATAGCAACGCGGCGTACTTCGTAAGTCTCGCCAAGCTGCTCTGTTACGGAATTGAAATACTCCCATGCAGAATCTTTCTTGTATGGGTCTGCCATATTCGTAACGAAATTGCCAAGTGAATCATATACACGAGAATAGATTTTCAGATTATCAGGGTATTCGTCTATTTCGATGCGGTAAATATCGAAGATCAGTTTATTTACATCAATGGAATCAATAGGTTTCGTACCTGTCAGATAAATTGGTATCTCCGAGCTGTCCCGATCTCCCCATATCTCTGCCTGCATTTCGAAACCCCGCTTATGATCTGTTGATTTGCAAGCTGCAAGCAATATCACAATTATGATTGATAGTGCTGTAAATATTGAATATCTGATATTTGAATTTTTCATACTTTTTCGTTTATAGTTTTACACCCATTAATAATCCATCGCCTATCGTTACGAAAGACGCAAAAAACTCAGGATTTTCAAAAAACCATTTGTTGAATTCACGAATCGGGATCACTTCATCAGCTTCTTCGGGGAATTCATCCGCTATATAGCCAAATCCCAAAGCATTATCGGCGATCATCAACCCACCTTTACGAATATGAGGAGCTACTTTTTTTGCATAATTCAAATAGTTCTCTTTATCTGCATCAATAAAAACGAGATCGAGCTTATGATCGGGATTATATGTCTCAAGAAAATCAAGTGCATGGCTATTTTCAACTTGAATGATATTTTCCAACCCGGCTTCTTTAGTTCTGTCTGTTATGAATGATGCATATTCAGGATTTATCTCCAGAGCTATTAGCTTGCCGTCGTCAGGCAAAGCTCTCGCCATAGAAATCGCTGAATAACCCGCTAATGAACCAAACTCCATGACATATTTAGCATTAATTACTTTGATCAAAAACTGCAAATATGCTGCCTGAAGCGGAGAGATATGAATTTGTGGGAAATCCATTTGTTCAGATTTTTTTAAGAGATCTTTTATCAGATCATCATCTCTTGAAAAATTGCTGATCAGATAATCGTTTATCTCATCAGTTATCTGGGTTGGTACAGTTGACATTTATTTTTGTGTTTGTTAATAAAATTAATATTTATTAAAATCTAACTAATTAACGAATGTTTGGTAATGGTATTGTTATTTGATTAGCATGGAGAAGGTTTTGTTAATGTAATTAGGACCATTGTAAAATAAATAAATATCATAATCATAAGACTTCTTTCCATACGAAAATAAAGCATTTACGTTGATTGAGCAACAAACCATCATTTCGCCATTCTCAGATATAATAAAGCATTCTTGAATAAACACGACTTTTGTCTCGGGAAACGATCTCTGCAAAATAAAAGGTATTTAGCCCTATTCCTGCAAAATATGGACTAAAGCTAAGAAATATATAGGATTATCCTATCCACAAGATAAAGCACATGACTATTGAAAATATGATTTGTTGACCATACCTTCTAACTTCTTTATTTTTAGTTACGAAGTCAAGATATCTGATCTTATGATTTATCTCCTCGGGGTATGGTCATTCTGATACATATCCAAAAT
>CAYQTZ010000437.1:1606-2664 GCA_964420565.1 uncultured Hyphomicrobiales bacterium | reverse complement strand
AAATTATTTTCTTGCTTGCCACATTATGACATGAAGATATATATATTGCCAGAGAGAGGATGATATAAAAAATAAATCAATTCATATATTAAATTGGAGGAAAAATGAGGATAGTATTATCAACTACAAGTAATAATGAAGATGTACCTTTCAACTATCAATATGACCTTATGAAATTGCTTCATAAATGGTTGGGGTGGAACAGAATACATGACGAAATAAGTCTGTATTCTTTTAGCTGGTTGATGGGTGGTAGAGTTAGATCTAATGGTTTAGATTTTCCTAATGGCTCTAATTGGTTCATTAGCTTTTGGGATAATGTAAATCTAAAAAAAATAATCAATGGTATTTTAGAGCAGCCAGAAATGTTTAATGGATTAAAAGTAAAGGAAGTTGGAATTCAAGAAACTCCTGATTTTAGATTTGAAGAAAAGTTCTTTTCTGCAAGCCCAATATTGATCAGAAAATATGATGACAATGGTGCTGCTACTTATTTGCTTTACGATGATCCTGTATCTGATAAATTAATGACTGAGACCTTAAATACAAAATTAAGGAAAGCAAACCTGGATTTTAATGTAGATGTTACATTCGACAGATCATATCATAGTCCAAAAACAAAACTGGTAAAAATTAAAAATATAAATCATAAAGCTAATGTATGTCCAATCCTCATTAAAGGGTCGCCAGAAGCAATAGCATTTGCATGGAATGTTGGCTTGGGGCACTTAACTGGATCGGGCTTTGGTGCTTTGAAATAAAAATTGGAGGAAAAATGTATGTAGTAAAATATTCAGGTCCTTTTGGCTTTATCAAACCATGGACAGCAGTAAGAGATAGTGAGACATTCAGCCAGCAATTCCTTACGCCCTCTATAATCGAAGGAATGGAAAAAAAACTATTTCCGGAATTACTTGAAGCTAAGGGGATACATAAGATAAAAAGGCATAGGTTGAGGTATAGGGGGCTATCTCGCCAACAAGAAGTAACACACACAAAAGGAATCAAGACAAAAAGTAATATTAAAGCTGGTACAATTACATTGAAAAGAACAAGAT
>CAYQTZ010000437.1:0-1596 GCA_964420565.1 uncultured Hyphomicrobiales bacterium | reverse complement strand
TAGACTTGTCCTTATTGATCCTTCTCTATTTGTATGTTTTGATAATGCTAATGACGCTGAAATAGCTTCAAAGCAACACATATGTTTATGTAGAAATGAGGACATCCTTTTACCACACTTCGATGTTGCAGTAGTATCTGAATCAGAATTTGATGATGAGAATGGATATTACTATGGCTTCGAATTGTTATTTGGAAAAACAGATGAATCTTTTGTTGTGGGTTTTAATAGATTTGATTCTTCATCCATTATGGAAGGTACTTTAAAAATTGTAGGCAAAAATCCATTAAAATCTGTATATGAATATGAATAAAGAAGTAATATATGCGAAAAGTGACGGGACGACTCTAACAACTCACTTAGAGCAAGTCAGTAGAATTGCTGTTCGAATTGCTCAATATTTTGGTTTTGATAAAGATGCAATTCGAAATGGAGCAGTTTTACATGATATTGGTAAAGCACATCCAAAGTTTCAAGAAAAATTATTACATCCCAAAAGAAGCAATTATGGCATATCATTAAGACATGAAATTTCATCAATATTGTTTCTATCATTATTCCCAAAAAATCAATGGAATACATTAATTGAACTTGTAATAGCTCACCACCGCTCTCCATGGACCCGTTTAAATGAAGGTAATGGAATAGTTGATTTAGTGGAAGTAGAAGGATTCAAGAAAGTTTTCAAAGTTCATTCATTGAATTGGAATGAGTGGTCTCCGAAAGCTATAAATATTCTAAATCATTTTGGAATAAAAAATGATTTAGTTTCATTAGAACAAGCAAAATCATCTTTTGAATATGCTTTCGATTACTGCGAAAATTCTATGCAGGGCTGGTCAGAATTTAAAGGTGCTTTAATGATTGCTGATCACATTGCTTCTGCATTAAATGAAAATTCCGAAAAATATTCAAACAAATTGTTCCTATCTCCAGATTTATCACGATTTAGCGATAAAGAAAGATGTTCTGAACTATATCCCTTATCTTTAATGAATGCTAAATCTGAAAGAGAACATTCTTTAGTTATAGCTCCAACAGGAGCTGGGAAGACGGACTATTTATTTAGAAGATGCTCAGGACGTGTTTTTTATACATTGCCTTTTCAAGCATCTATCAATGCAATGTATCAAAGATTACTGGATTTCCTGCCTGAAGATACTGATATTCGATTGCAGCATGCTACTTCGAGTTTGCAAGTGCATAGCGATAACAAATATGAAGAAATTGTTTTGCAATCTAAAGCTGGGTCATCAATTAAAATACTTACACCTCATCAACTGGCTGCACTTATTTCTGGCACAATGGGATTTGAAGCAATAGCAATGGATATCAAAGAATGTGATGTTATTCTTGATGAGATCCATAGTTATTCTGATATTTCACAAGCAATGGTATTTGAGATAGTTAAAGTTCTGAAATTATTAAAATGCAGGATTCATATTGGAAGTGCTACCATGCCATCGGTGTTAACTAATATGCTTCTTGATATTCTCGGAGAAGAAAACGTAATGATAACAAGATTCTCTGATGAAGAACTTGAAAAATTCAACAGGCATAGAATTATTAAGCATGATCAGGATTTTTTTTTAATAG
>CAYQTZ010000436.1:0-2664 GCA_964420565.1 uncultured Hyphomicrobiales bacterium | reverse complement strand
AAGTAAGGGGGAAAGCCCCAAGTATATCTATGGCATAGGTTTACTCCCTCCCTTATTTATAAGGGAGGGTCGGGGAGGGATCGTTTTTATTGCAATTTTTCATAATATTTATACCCCATCACACAGTCTCTTAAAAGAGGGGGGAAGTTAAAACATTACATATCAATGGTTTACACCCTCGTAAGGGAGGGTCGGGGAGGGGTTCTTCTAAAACATATCCCAAATAATTCGAAATTATTGTTTATATTAGAATACTCGTAAGTACATAATTTTTCGATGTGGGGTCAGGAGTTCTAACACATTATGAAACACGACAAGAAAAAGAAAAATGAGAATGATTATTATATTTATTTGCTGTTTGGGCCTATTGTCTTTCTCATCTGACAATAAAGCCTGTCCGACAAATTTAGACGAGAATGATATTGCGATTTTAGAAAAAAATATTAATAATTATCATGGAAAAGTTGTTGCATTTGACTGTGTAGTTACTGACATTCAAATTGGCAATGTCAATAAACCATTTTATAAAGTTATGCTTGGCAAAGAACATTTGTGGGTTGGCGGACACGGAAAAAAGGGAGATGTTAAATTAGGTAGTTCCTACAGAATACTTGGATTTATTTCTACTTGGATAGATGACAAGATTAATGTAAAATATAATGACAAAAAGTATTTTATTATATCAATTGCACACATCGACATGGAGACAAAAATGGCATCGGTATTTCCTGAAGGCAAATCAGCTTTTGACGTATGGACAAAAGGAGAAATACCTTATATATCGACTGAATAACGACGCACAAAATGATATAAACAACAATAGCTGTGCATGGTGGAAGTTTTGCAGCAAGCAGTCTTTAGTAAAATAACACGCATTCCCAAATTGACCATACTCTACATACATTGGGCGTCATGCAAAAGAAGACAACAGTATGACAGGAAAATAATTCATATTACGGACAGATAGAACTCTCTGCAAAATAGAACTTACGAATAAATATCATTTCCCGACAATAAAGCGAGACCATTAGAAAACTAAATAAATGTCTTAATATTGATTTTTTAAATATTATTACAACATTGTAACTGGTAAGCCTTTGCTATATTTAGATATAAACGTTCCCAGTTGTTTATAATGGTGAATGTAGAAAAAAGAATACTCTTAGGACTGATAGCAATATTAATTTTACATCAGTCTGAATAAGGGGTTATGAATATTAAAAATAATTCATTATTTAGCATTTAATACTATGCTATATCTAAATAGCAGGGCTTGGATATTAGTGATAAATAATTAATAAAGCATTGGAATTAGTCTGCCATAACTTTTTATGATCTTTTTATTTCATTGTTGCATAAATAACTTATAGTGTTGCATAAAACGTTGCATGCAACATATAGAATACAATATTTCATTAATTCCCTAAAAAACTTTCATTTATCATACTTTTTTGATATGTTTTCGACTGTTAAAATCGCTAAGAATATATATATAATAAATTATTAGAAAGGACGTGCGATGTCAGACGTACAAAAAGATAAAAAGATCAAAAAAATGCGGGTTGATGAAGTACCCGAGATGAAATATATCATCGAAAAAGATAAGATCTACAAAGGCGACAGAGTCTCCAAATTTCTTGAAATATTTGCGTCTCTGCTGAAGTTCTCGAATTACAGACCAATATTAGAACAGTATATAAAGGTTTCTGCCAAATGCTCACGCTGTTCGGTAGCATGCCACATTTATCAGGCATCGGGGGATCCCAAGGATATTCCTTGCTACCGCTCAGAGCTGCTACTAAGCATTTACCGGAGATATTTCTCTGTGGACAGCTCCATGTATGGCAGGATATTTGGAGGTTTCGAGCTTACTGAGGAGCACATAGACCAAATGGCAGATTCATTCTGGAAATGCACTGCCTGCAGAAAATGCGTTCTGGAATGCCCGATGGGTATAGATCATGGCATGATCACTCACCTTGCCAGATATATCATGGCTGAAATGAATATGACTCCCCGAGCTTTGGTAATATCTACCAGAGAGCAGCTTCAAGGAGCTACTAAGAACACTTCTGCTATACCTTTCGTTGCTTTGCAGGACTCACTGGAATTTCTGGAGGAAGAGATCGAAGAAGCTCATGGTGTAAAAGTTAAATTCCCAATAGATGTACCAGATACTGATTACATTTTCTTTGCCCCCGTATCTGATTACATGATGGAAGCCGAAACTCTGATGGGTATAGCTGTTGTTATGCACGCAGCCGGAGCAAGCTGGACCATCGGCTCTAAATTCTATGATGCTATTAATTACGGTCTTTTCTATAGCGATCTCGTGCTCGGAAGAGTGCTTCGCAATATGGAAGATGAGGTCAGAAGATTGAATGCAAAGAATGTATTGATCGGTGAATGTGGGCACGCAAGCCGCAGCGCTACATTTCTTCCTACATACTGGAGGGGGGATGACTGCCCGCCTGTAATAAATATTATGGAGCTTACTCATAAATTCCTGAAAGAAGGGAAGATAGAATTAGACCCTGATATTATTGGCGAAAGAGTTACATATCACGACCCATGTAATATTGCCCGCCAAAGCTGGGTTATAGAGCAGCCGAGAGATATCATCAAAGCCTTCTGCAAAGATTTCGTAGAGATGACTCCTAACAG
>CAYQTZ010000435.1:1949-2664 GCA_964420565.1 uncultured Hyphomicrobiales bacterium | reverse complement strand
AGAGCAGGAAACGATACTACACTTGTAGTTGAATACAGCGCACCAAAAATGGATATAAGGCCTCATTATGAGGACTATGGCTTGCTTTATATGGATCAGGTGGTTACGAAGCGTTTCTATGCTTGTAATGATTCAAGGCAATACCCAATTGAGATCACACAATTATACTTACAGGAGAAAGATCAGGGATTCGTGCTTGATCTGCTCGATAACGAACTGCCATTCACAATTCCAGCACGTGATAGTATTCCATTTGATGTTACTTTCACAGCAACTATGGAAGGGACATTCCAGGATTCCATAGGGATTGGCGATACATGTTTTTATGTGAATAAATCATTAGTAGATGCCTCCGTCGGCGAGCCTACTATTGAAGTTACTGATTACGATTACGGTGCTTTATATATTGGCGATAGAAAAAATCGCGAGTTCACTATTACTAATAATGGATCAGTTGAATTGAAGATCACCGGCTTTACTGGCCCTGACAACGCTGAATACAAGCATTTCCTTCCTGAAATGGATGAGGAGAACCCATTAAGAGTACCTGCAGGAGACAAAAACACTGCTAATTTCGTAGTCGAATTCTCTCCAAGCGATGCTATTGCATATCCTGATCAGATAGTGTTCCATAGCAATGCAAGAGAAGGCGATAGTATTGCCGTGCTTAATGGTCGTGGCTTGATAGCAGACTTAGAGGCTAATGGTTATGATT
>CAYQTZ010000435.1:0-1939 GCA_964420565.1 uncultured Hyphomicrobiales bacterium | reverse complement strand
GACGCAGAAGGATACATAGACCCGAACATCCCGCAGGACCATATCCTCCAGATGATGACGAAAGAGTGATCGTCTTATCCAATTCCGGTAATACAGAAGTCAAGATCATGGGATTCGAGATCATTAGTGATAAAAATGGCGATGCTTTCAAATTCGATCGTAATGCCTTTAATAATTTGAGCGTTCCTGCAGCAGGAGAAGTCTATGTTCCTGTAGAATTCCAGCCGACACTTACTGGTGATCACGAACTTGTCATTTCTTTTGAAAATACTCTCGGCAAAGATGTCGTTTCTTCGCTTACAGGTATTGGTATAGTTCCAAGAGTTGTTACAGAAAATTACGATTTCGGTGAGACTATAGTTAATGATGTTGATAATCCAACTGAGAGAACCATTACGTTTACTAATCAGGAGTGGGAGTATCAGGACGAACTTACCATTACGGGCTTCACCGTACTTAATAATGCCAATAATATTTCCAAAAATGGCACAACTTACGGGCTCGAAGGATTTACTTACGATCAATCAGCTATCGGTCTTCCAGTTACATTGCAGCCAGGCGAAAGCGTTTCGTTTGATGCACGTTTCGTAGCTCAGAGAGTTGGCGGTCATATTGCTGATCTGGAAACTATCAGCGATGCTCAGTTTGAGACTACTTCAAATTGGATAGCTGCTGGTTTCGAAAGATTGATACGTGGCGAGGGCGGCAGCTCTTACATCTGTGCTTATGATACCGAGATCATTGATTGTGTAATAGAAAACTATAGCGAAACTGATATTGATGTGGAAAGCATTAGCTTTGATCCTACTTTAGGCGAGTTTTCATTTGTAAATCCCGATGATGCTCTTGGATTTGTACTTTCAACTCAGGCAGAATTCTCGAAGACTATTCAGATATTGTACAGACCTACAGCCGCTGGAGATCACGAGACAGAGTTAGTTATAAAAAGTAATGCCACTAATACTCCGGAGCTTAGATTGGATATCTCAGGTAAAGCAGATTATTACACAAGACCTGCAAAGATAGTTTTACCAACTGAGAAAGATAAAAATCCCGAATTAATGGATAATGTGAATGTCAGCATAATGCTCAATGGAGATAATGACCTGACTCTTGCCGCTGTAAATGAACTTATTGTAACTGTGAATTGGACTGGCTCATTCCTGAAAGTTGACGAAGGATCAGTAAAAGTAGGCAGTCATCTACAGGGCGATTTTGAAATTTTCGACATAGACATAAAAGATAATGAGCTTAGCTTCCGTTTAGTTGCTAATGACTTGAACATCTTGAATGGCAATGGCGAGATAGCAAAATTCCGCTTTAGCACATTTCTTCCTAAGGCAGAGCTTCCCGATATGTCTTCAGACCTTTCAATGACTATTGACGCTGCTGGTGATAATCCTTGCCTTGGTGTAGAAACAACAGGGAATAAGGTTACTTTACAAGGCTTCTGCGTAGAAGAGCTTAGATTAGTAGTTCCAGGTTCAGAGGAATATTCACATGTGGAAATATCCCCGAATCCAGTAACTTCAAGCGGTACGAATATAGAATTCTCACTTGGCTTGACTGCCTGGACAGAGCTTACAATCTATAACTCTATGGGAGAAGTTGTGTCAAGACCAATATCCAAGATACTCGAGTCTGGTAATTACGAAGTGCCCGTGCCGATTGATGATCTTACTTCAGGAGCATATTATATTAGATTACAATCAGGACCATACACAAAAGACAGAAAGATGATAATTTCTAAGTAACGAAATTTTATGATATTAAATTGAATTTTAAAGGGGGCAGAAATGCCCCTTTTTTATGCCTCTTCAGAATTTCAATACATTGATTAAATTGTATATTAAGACCATCGCAAAAGTTCAAAAACTGATCCCACCCCGACCCTCCCTTACTGAGACTGTGTTACAGCCCCCAAAATCGGCAAATATTA
>CAYQTZ010000434.1:535-2689 GCA_964420565.1 uncultured Hyphomicrobiales bacterium | reverse complement strand
ATTTTTGTACGGTTATATATTTTTAAATTATCATATTTTTGTTATATTTTCAATATTTATGATACATCTTAAATCATTATTTATTTACATATTACAAAGGAACAGCTAAATGAAAACTTTATATTTACATGGCTTATATGCCAAACCCTCTACTGAGAAAATTGAACTGCTCGAAAAAGACTTTACTTTGCAGGTTAGCGCCCCCGAGATAGATTATGAGAAATATGTAGATTCTCTCGAACTTTTCGATTCTTTAGTTAGAAAGATAGCTGATGATAATATCAGAATAATTATTGGCAGCAGTTTCGGGGGGTATATTGGCTTTTTCCTTTCTGAATTTTGTATGATACCCGGCTATTTTTTTAATCCGGCATTGATCAAGAAATCAGTACAAGTGCCGGTTCGCTATGAAAGAAATGACATAAAGAAATTTGTTATTCTTGGAAAACATGATGATGTTATAGATCATAATGAAACTAAAAACTTTCTCTGGGAACAAAAATATAAAAATACTACAATTATTGAGGAAGATTTCGGTCATCAAACTGATGTAAACCAATTTGGTTCTTTACTTCAGAAAACTGATCTGATACTAATTAAATAAAGAATTAATTAGTTATCACAGATCAACAAAGGGTTTAACTATGAATCAGCATACAAAGAATCTCAGCTTGAGAATTAAATTATCAAGAGTATCTAATGTCATGTCAACCTAATAAATAAAAATCAAGAATGATTGTTCTACTTATAATATAATAAACCAATAGATCAATCATTCCTGATAGATCGCCAATTAATACTTCACATGGCACTAATTGAAATTTGCCGTGTGAAGTAAAATTATTTTTTTCAGAACATACGATTTGGTAATTTTACAAAAAATGTACGGATAGAGAATTATGAATGAATTTGTAAATATTGCACAATTATACGTTAAAAGACTTCTTTCGGAAAAACTTCCCAAGGAATACGTTTATCATAACTGCAGAACTATGGAAAGCATCTATGAGGAAGCTATAATTATCGGCGAATCCGTCATGCTTGATAACTATGAGATGGAAATAGTAGCTCTGGCTGTACTTTTTTGCAACACAGGATATATTCACTCTCACAAATTTTATTCTGAAAGATCATGTAAAATTGCTGAAGATCATTTGAAAAACAACAAGTATCCAAATGAAAAATTGAAGCAAGTACTCAGCACAATTTCATCATTAAACTCTGATAAAAAACCAGAGAACCGCATTCAGCAAGTCTTTCTGGATGCATTAACGAGTTTTTACGGCAAAAACTCTTTTTTCGAAATGAATGGTTTGCTTAAACTTGAAAATGAATTACTAACGGGTAAAAATATAAAGAATAAAAAATGGCTTAAAGAATCATTACATAAATTGGAAAATCATAGATTTCATACATTATATGCCAAAAATATGTATAATGATAAGAAAAAGAAAAATATTAAGAAAATCAGAAAGATAATAAGTAAAAAAACCGACGGCGTAGATAAAAAAAATATTCGTTATAATCCATTTGGGCGAACTGTAGAAACTATGTTCCGCAACAATTTAAGAGGTCATCTGGAGTTAAGTGCTTTAGCAGATAACAAAGCAAATATTATGCTGAGTATCAATGCCATCATTATCTCAATTATACTGACTATAATGCTTCCAAATATAATGGAATATTCAGAATTTTTAATAGCTACTATATTAGTGATCATCACTTGCGTTACGGCTATAGTTTTTGCCACATTAGCCACGAGACCCAAAGTAACAAAAGGAACTTTCACCCGTGAAGATATTCTGAAAAAGCGGACTAATTTACTATTCTTCGGTAATTTTTTTAAGATGAATATAGATGATTTCCAGTGGGGGATGAGCGAAATGATGAAAGATAAAGATTATCTCTACAGCTCTATGATAAAAGATTTCTACTATTTGGGGTTGGTACTTCACAAAAAATTTTTCTATCTCAGAATATGTTATAGCGTGTTCATGTTTGGCTTTATAATATCAATCGCCGCTTACTTAATTACTTTTTTTATTATCAAATAGCGATCAACCAATCATATATACTTATTATACTATTGCTGCCAATTCTCAATAAAAAATTCTTCATTATTCTTGCTTTATTCATCAAAAGGTATTACTTTAG
>CAYQTZ010000434.1:0-525 GCA_964420565.1 uncultured Hyphomicrobiales bacterium | reverse complement strand
GATTTTTTTTGATAGCCTTAAATCATAATGAAAATAGCAGTTGTGAAAATTGAAAATATTTTATATTGAATAAATGCCAAAAAAATTCATTGTAACCACTACAGATACGAAGATGACCATACTTGATAAAGCAAGAAAGGTCGGCTTCGGCATGACATTATCATGCCCCGATGGACTCATGAGTGCCGAAAAAGGCATACAGATTGTTTGGTATGGTTCTGTCAATAATAATAACGAAGGAGAGAAGAATCAATTTCTGCTTTCACTTACAAAAAACAGATTAGATGATCTGGAGCATGATTCAAAACTTAAAAGATTCTTAAATACTTTATCCCTTGCTTCAATATATGCTTGCGACCTAAAATAAAGCTTGCCTTGGTTCCGAACAGGTTTATAATGCAAAACTGATTTGTTATCTCAATTTCACTTTGAAAGAAATCTCCAATCCACTTACTCTATCTATATAAAATACTGATCTTTTAGATATTGCTGGAGTACCATTGTCATGGTTTTCGTTACAAATGT
>CAYQTZ010000433.1:0-2689 GCA_964420565.1 uncultured Hyphomicrobiales bacterium | reverse complement strand
TTATATAGAAGCACCTGAAAAAATGGAGGGCAAAGCAGGGATAAGTTTTGAAGTTGAAGATATTGATACTACTGTACTTGCTTCAATGGATGCTATAAAAGCAAAAAATGAGGAAATGGTTGAAAGTCTCAGGAGCGGTGGTGTAAATATTAATGATACACTTAATGTGGTAGGAAATACAATACAAAATACTGCTTCTGCATTCAGTAATTTAGGGAATGTTATTGCAAAAGCTGCAGAAGATGGAGAAGTTTCATTTGCCGAATCAATGAATATCATTCAACAAACAGCCCTGTCAGCTATTTCAATACTTGGAGCATTGGCTGCTGCAGAAATAATCTCTGCAGAAGCAAGTAAAGGATTAATAGGGATCGCTACTGCTATTGCCGGACTTGCAATGTTAGCCGCATTATGGGCAACATATGTTCAGCCAAAACCTGTAGCAATGGCTGAAGGTGCAGAAGTAACGGGACCTACTTTAGCGTTGGTTGGTGAAGCATCGGGGATAAGTGCTTCAAATCCCGAATACGTGGGAACAGCAAGTCAATTACAGCCTGTGATCGGATCAGGTGATAACAAGAAAACATTAACAGCAAGAGTAAGCAGGGGTGATCTGTTATTCATGCTTAACGAAGGTAAAACATATAACGAAAGAACTTACTAATGGCATTTGCGGTTAAATATAGCAAGAAATTTCAGAACCTGGGGATTAATACTACCTATAGGGTAGATATTGAATCGGAGGCAGGGGGTGGAGTTATTACACCTTACAAGATGGGATCTGTTCCTATGCAAATTAATATGATTGCGTCTGGAAAAGAAGAATACCCGGTGGTGATAGGTAGTGAATTGACATTTGAATTTGTACTAAATAAACATACTGATGAGAGTGATTACGATGCACTGTTTGAAAGTGATTATCAGGATCATATAGTTAAGTTTTATAACGACGATACCTCTACACTTCTCTGGCAAGGATATTTGCAACCTGAGAATTTAGGCAAGACAAGATTTGCAGCCAATACTCATATTTACCTTTCGGCTACCGATGCATTGAAAGACTTATCTGATTATGAATTTACTGATTCTTCTGATAACTTAATCATAGGAAGAAATGATGGGTTGACTATTATAAAATATTGCCTTGATAAATTAGATGTAAGCAGTGAATTTCAGCATGATATTATTGTTAAATTAGGAACTAAAGCAGACGGGCAGGGAGTGAATGATACAGCACTGAAAGATGTAACCCATGATTGCCGGAGATTTTTTTCAGTTGAAAACGGGAAGACTGAAATAGATGACTGCCTGAAAGTTATCGAAAAAGTATTAGAACCGTATAACTGTACATTAAGGCAATGGGGTGGTGAATATAGAATCCAGCACAGATACGAAGGCGATACTGATAATTATACTTACAACTGGGCTTTAGCATTTCAAGGTAAAGCAGGTGCTAGCGATGGAGTGAATATTCAAGATTATACTTTCAAGCGTACCGGCGAAACCTCGATGTTGCCTCCTGTTAAAGAGGCTGGGGTGAAGCTTTTGAACAGGAATACAGGCGATCAATTAGAAGGTGATCTTGATGACTTTTCCGGTACTGGGCCATGGGAATATTCGGGGTTAAGTGATTATGATGGAACTACAACGCCAGGGACTTTAGAAGTAGAACTCAAAGATACTAACGAAGCCAGTAGGGATTTGACTCTTTCAAGTGATTTTAATTTAGCACGGGATACGGATGGCGATTATATTAAATTAAAATTTCAACTCAAGCAAGCTGATCACGCTCATACAAATATCGAGTCATGTAAATGTCGTGTAACAATTACTAAGCCAGGTGGTGATCGTCAAACATGGTATACTTATTTCAATGATTATTGGAGAATATACGAATCACCTAATGATGGTGTTTTTAAAATTGATGAAGATGGATTACATAATATAACTATTACATTTAAGGAATCGCAAACGGTTGAAGGAACCAGCCCCTATTCGCAGTTAGTTTATGTAAAAGATTTTGATTTAATTAAGGTCACGGTTGTTGAAGATGATACATTTTCAGATATAACTTTTGACACGTTCTATAAGGGAGTTGGAGAAGGGAAAAAAGTACTTGAAACAAAGGATATGTATTTCGGTGACAGCGCAGGCATTAACGACCTTGCCGCTTTGTTTTATTCGGCAACTAATACCGCTGAATGGGACAGGGAAGGAGAATCAGATGCCGAAACACTGTTATATCTTTATGCACTTGATTTTTTGACTTCAAGAAAAGACTATACCGAGTACCTGATAATTCAAATACTTGACAGGAACGATAATATATTACCTACAAGCTTTATTACTTTTGACAGCAAGACATATGTTATTACCAGCTATTCAAAAAATATGCGGACAAGCTGGATTTCTCTTCATCTGAGAGAAATAAAAACTGTTGATGCATCAGTTACATGGAATGAAGTATCACTTACGTCTGTTAATGGAGAGGAAGCGGTAAATACACAATCAGTTACGATTGATCCAAGTACTATCCCGGTACATAATGATATGACAGGATTACAGGGTGGTTCCTCAACCGAACGTTATCACCTGACAGCCGCACAACATACTAACGTTGGTAACCTTGATAGCATGGCTTACGAGTCAACGGCAGATTACTATACATCGGCTGCGATAGATACATGGA
>CAYQTZ010000432.1:0-2701 GCA_964420565.1 uncultured Hyphomicrobiales bacterium | reverse complement strand
TTTCAAAATTGATCCTGACGAGAAAAAGGCATTTTTCATACGTTTCTCTCCCTTAGACAGCGGACGCACTAACAGCCAAATCAGATTCCATTATAATGATGCCACCTCACCTCTTGCTGCTCAACTTTTTGGCGAAGGAATAACGATTTGTGGACCTGGTTCATTCTATTATCCTGACTTTAAATATTTAGATGATCTGACTATGGTAAAAAGAGCCAGAAACAGAGATAATATGATTTTACTAACTCCATCAATTGGGAATGAAACAGGTGCTGTGTGGCATAACAAATTTGTGCCTGTAAGGGAAGGTTTCGTTATGGATTTCAGCTTTATTATGACCGAAGGCGATATTGGTAATTCTGATGAAAAGTCTTTACCCGGAGCAGATGGCCTCGCTTTCGTTATTCAAAACTCAACACCAGATACTATCGGATTCTCTGGTGGTGGTATTGGCTATGAAAACATTTCAAATTCTCTTTCTGTAGAGTTCGATACTTTTGCTAATGATTCGCTGCAAATTGAAGATTACAAAGACCCTAACGGAAACCATGTGGCGGTGCAATCCCGAGGAACACAAAAAAATTCAGCGAGACATTATCCCGAAAATACTCTGGCTATAAACCCGGATATAATGATGCTTAGAACCGACAGCACAAAATATTATGTAAGAATTGATTACAAACAGGCAGGCGAAAGCTTTCGAGTATTTTTAGATACAGTAGAGATAGATATAGACACTAAGCCAGTAATTCTTATCGAAAATTTCGACATCACTGAAATAATAGAGCTTACAGGCGGAAACCGTGCATATATTGGCTTAACCGCTGCCACAGGAAGTGCATGGGAAAAACACTATATAGTTGATTGGAAGTACTGCCCAGACCATGACATACACTTTGTTTCTGTGCCATATTCTAAGAATATTACTGAAGAAAGCAAACCACTAAGCATATATCCCAACCCTGGAAAAGATGTTTTTACAATAGAATTTTTTAATGATACTGTAAATTTCGTAGATTTGAGAATGTTCGATATGTACGGTAGGGAAATTGATATTATTTGGAATCAAACTTTGCATTCAGGGAATCATAAATTTAAATTCAATGCAGAAGAATTGATTGATGGTATATATATTTGCAGATTAAAAGTCGGAAATAGGACGGAATCCGTCAAATTCATAATTTTAAAATAATATGGAAGCTTTCGTCAAATGAAAGAAAAATTATATAATTTCGTGCAGAAAAAATCAGATAAAGACATAAAAATAACGATCGATTATGCCAGCTCATCTTCGATAGACCCACGAAAAGTAACGACTTTGCGACTCCTCGAGATGAAAAAGAATGGTCAGAAGATTGTCTGCCTTACAGCTTACGATGCCCTCATTTCAAGGATTTTGGACGAAGCAGGAGTTGATTTGATACTGGTCGGCGATTCACTTGGCAATGTAGTGCAGGGTAAAGCCACTACGCTGCCAGTAACAATCGAAGAGACAATATACCACACAAAAGCTGTCGTTGCCGGATCAACACGACCACTGATAGTAGCTGATATGCCCTTTATGTCATATCAGGTATCGGCAGACGAAGCCTTCCGAAATGCAGGCAGAATAATGAAAGAAACAGGATGCAACGCTGTGAAATTAGAGGGTGCTAGCAAGAGAATAGTTAAAGCCGTTACACGCATGACAGAAGCAGGCATTCCAGTACTGGGGCATCTCGGCCTGACTCCGCAAAGCATCAACAAATTTGGTACATACAAAGCCAGAGGCAAAGACCCGAAAGAAGCCGAGCAAATTTTCGAAGATGCACAAAGATTAGAAAATGCTGGTGCCTTTGCTATTGTGCTTGAAAAAATCCCTGCTAATCTCGCACAAAAGGTAACCGATTTCCTGAAGATACCGACAATAGGCATCGGTGCTGGTCAGTATTGCGACGGGCAGATACTTGTCTATACCGATATGCTGGGCTTGACTATTGATTTCAACCCCCGATTTGTGCGACGCTATGCCCATGTTTATGAAGATATCACTAACGCAGTCCTGCATTATTCAGAAGATGTAAGAAATAAATATTTCCCAAATGATGATGAATCATATTAGAAGGTTGAAGTTATGAAAACAAAGATCAATACATTAATAATAATTATTGCTTTCTTCCTCGGAATAGTTTCCTGCAATGAGTCAGGTATAATAGGACATACCGACATTGTATTCCCAGAAGAAAATGTTAGCTTCTTTAACCATGTACAGCCATTTCTGAAAGTTACCTGCTCTTACCAAGGATGCCACAGCTACGAATCTCGGGCAGGCGGGAGAATACTTGTTGACCACTGGAATTTGTTTGATATATATAACCCCGGATTAGTAGTACCATACAAACCTGACAATAGCGTTTTGTATCAGATGATACGCGATACTAACAGACTGCCTCATCTGCCTTTGGTTTACTGGAGCATAAACGACAACCAAAAGCAGGGCATAAAAACCTGGATTTTAGAAGGCGCATTGGATAATTGATACGACTCAGTTTTGGCAGTAGTCTAATTCATAATTAATCGGATATATTTAATAGGAACACTCCTTGCCCCAAAAAAGATGGGGATTTTTATTAGACTTCCCCGCTTGGTAAGAGGGGATCGAGAGACGTTTTATCTTACTTCCCCGCTTGGTAAGAGGGGATCGAGGGGTGTTTGTGAAAAA
>CAYQTZ010000431.1:0-2702 GCA_964420565.1 uncultured Hyphomicrobiales bacterium | reverse complement strand
TGACATCTCAGACAAACATCGCTATAGTAATTACCCATGCCGGGCACACCACAAACAAAAAAGCGGCGAAAGCCGCTTTTTTTTGATTTAAATGAAAATATATCTTATTCCTCTCTTTCCAAAACTCCGATTTGGGAAAGCCATTTTCATAAATAAGTTGTACTTGTTCTCCAGCTTTCGGCTGAATGCTAATTCTTAATTCTCTCTTCTAGCTCCTTGATCCTCTTTTCCTGCTGAATCATATACAATGTTAGCTCCTCAATCTTCTTCAATAGCTTTGCATTCATCTCACCGAGTTTTATTCCCTGCTCTGCTTCTTCCGCTTTTGGTATTTCAGGTAGATGCCCGTTAGTTTTGATGAATTTTTCTAGGTCAGCTATAGTCATCAAAGAATAATCGTTTTCAAATACGTAATCGGGCCAGGTAACAGAGCTTACTACTTCAACTTCTTCACTCCAGATTTTTCCGTCTGTGTAAAGAGTACCTTCGATGATAGCATTGCCGTTAACGTGGAGTTGGGCATCTGCACTTGGTGTCATAGTATTAACTCCAAGACGACCATTTATTCCGACAATATCATTGTCGAATTCGCCATAAATTAGAGGTGATGATGATGAACTGTTTTCGATGTAAAGCTTGTTGGAGCCAGTTTCATTGTAGCCGGATTGATAACCAATGAAAATGTTACTTGATTTATTATGTGAAGAAGAACCATAACCTGCGTTGTAACCTATTATAACATTGTAAGAACCTCCATCGTTATATAAGTTTGAATTAGTGCCAATACAAACATTTCTTCTGCCGTCAGTATTTAAAAAACTACTTTGATTACCAATAGCTACATTATCTGAACCAGTAGAATTATTAAATCCAGAAGCTTGACCGATAAACATATTCTGATGCCCTGTAGTATTATATTTACCACAATTAGCACCTAAAAATAGATTCTTGATTCCTGATGTATTGTTAAGACCGGATCCAATACCGACAAAAACATTATAAATAGCATTTCCTCGTTTTTTTCCTGCTCTCGCTGCTTTCTGTCATGTTCTTTAGGTTCATCCTGCCAGAGACGATGGATTGGAATAAAGAGAAGGGAGTAGAAAATCCTGAGTATATGAAGGAGATGTACGAAAGAAGGATTGAAACGCTCTTCACTACCATAGAGCTTGATAAAGTCCATTACAACAAAGCTCAGTTTTTCGATATTCCAGAGGACGCTGATACTCTCGAATTTGAGCAACAATCAGTTCTGAACGTAGAAAAAGTAAGCAAGTTAACCGCTGATATGCTCGAATGCCTCATATATCCCAAAGAACTTTATTTCAATGCTCTCGAGTTTAATCACTATAGGTCGAGGGAGGATCACAGAACTCACAAATGGTGGCTCGAATTCCCCGATGTGCATAAATTACACATTGATCCTGTTATAGATTTCCTTTATACTGCCCAGCATAACATCATCAAAATCGTTATCTATCCAGAGCTAACGCCCATTTTCTTCAATAATCTTATACCTATGCTCATCGTGGTTATCGCAATGTTCTTCTTTTACCGAAATCCAGCTACTGCCTCTTTCGCATTCATCGTCTTTATCCAGTTTTTTGCACTCTTCCTGATCGGTGTAGTCTCAAGGAATTTCCGCTATATCTATTTCCTGTACTTCTCGTCGTTCTTTATGCTGCCGATGTGGTGGTTGGAGAGGAAGAGGAAATAGCTGGTTGTCGGTGGTTGGTTGTCGGTGGCTGGTGGTCGGTTGTCGGTAGCTGGTTGTCGGTGGCTGGTGGTCGGTTGTCGGTAGCTGGTTGTCGGTGAAGAGTTTGAAAGTTAAAAAGTGGGAATGAGGAAATGGGATATATTTTATGAAAAACACCACTTAATCCCCTCTTGTCGTAGATCCCGAAGAGAGGGGAGATAAGATAAAAATCCCCCTCTTAAAAGAGGGGGCTGGGGGTGTTTTCTCTGATCGCTGAAATTTGCCAAACCTTCGGAAGATTGCAAGCTGTGATTTCGAAGAGGGGAGATAAGATAAAAATCCCAATCTTAAAAGAGGGGGCAGGGGGTGTTTTCCAATCAATATCCTAATAAAATCTTACTTTTCGGTCTGTGATCATTAATTATCGTATTTTCCCCATTTTATATCACAATACTTATACATTATGTCCGTTAAATCATTATGTTTGTTATTAAATTACTTTTATTCGCTTAATGAGCATTGAATATTATACATCAAAGAATGTCAGAGAGCTTTATATATTAAAGCAATTACCGTTTCTGCCATATTTCAAAAGTTTTCAAATAAGTGAAGAAGATAATTGTGTGAATGAAATTCAGATGTATTCTTTTAAGATACCTTTTCATTCCATTAAATTGTTAATTGTCGCCTTTATTCTAACTTTTCATCCCTCTGAATTTTGTTTCCTTCTGCTTAGATTAGGATTGCAGTCCCTCAAAATACAATTACATTGCAAAAAAGTTAGCTCGGATGGGCGAATGCAATGCTCAGATGGGCAAGTGCAATGCTCGGATGGGCGAATGCAATGCTCGGATGGACGAATGCAATGCTCGGATGGACGAATGCAATGCTCGGATGGGCGAGTGCAATGCTCGGATGGACGAATGCAATGCTCGGATGGGCGAATGCAATGCTCGGATGGGGATAAACAGGCATTTTGGTTTCTGGTGGACGGTTTCTGGTGGCT
>CAYQTZ010000430.1:0-2705 GCA_964420565.1 uncultured Hyphomicrobiales bacterium | reverse complement strand
GCTTTCGGTATCTAGGAAACTAAGGGTAAGAATATACTAGATCTTCAAAAGGAGTTTTTCAGTTATTCAGTTCTTCAGTTTTTCAGTTTTGGAAATCTTAGATTATACACTACAAAATCTGAGACCACCTCTAACTGCAAAACTGTCCCGAAAAAACAAAGTTTTTTCGAGGATCCTCGAATCGAAGATTCGGGACATAACTGAACAACTGCATAACTAAAAAGTTAATAGCATGAGCACAATACAGAATTTTGAAGAGCTTGAGATCTGGAAGAATGCCAGGCCAATTGTTACAAAAGTTTATTCCGATTTTCGTGAGCTGAAGGATTATGCATTTAAAGACCAGGTTTGCAGAGCTGCAATCTCAATTATGAATAATATCGCAGAAGGATTCGGAAGAGGTGGAACAAAAGAATTCATCCAGTTTCTCAAAGTGGCTAGAGGATCAGCTACAGAATTGAAGAATATGTATTATATAGCTTTGGATTTGGAATACTCGGATGATGAAACAAGAACAAGCAGGCAGGCAGAGATTCAAGGTTTAATTAACGGTATTAGCAAACTTATTCAATATCTAAGATCAAGCAAATAGTTGCTATATTTACCACGAAATAGTTTTTCAGTTTTTCAGTTCTTCAGTTTTGGGAACCATATATCCTTTTCCAAAAAACCTGAGACCAGCTCTAACTGCATAACTGAATAACTGCATAACTTATTGATGTCATAATTGAACAACCAAGAATATGAAGCATCTTACTTATATACTGCTATTAACAATCTTACTCGGGAGCTGCACTAGTACCGAGAAGCTAAGCTACTTAAATAATCTTCCAGAAACCAGCGAAACCCAATACTTCCCCGTTGATGTGCCGGATTACAAGGTACAATACCGAGATATACTTTATGTTACGGCCAAAGCTATGACACCGACAGGATCTATTGAGGATTTATTGCAGGAGACAGGAGGTGCTAGGACCACATATATGCGTGATGAGGCAAGTCAGTATATAATGGGATATAATGTTGATGAGCAAGGGTTTATACATCTTCCTGTCATTGGCCAGGTGCAAGTTGCGGATAAGACAATAGAAGGGATACGTATATTGTTACAGAATGAAGTAGATGAATATTTCAATAATGCTTATGTTGATGTAAAGCTCTTAAGCTTCAAATTTACTGTGCTCGGAGAAGCAAGAGCTCCAGGGACATATGTTAATTACAATAATTACCTCACCGTACTTGAAGCTGTCGGTCGAGCAGGCGGTGTGGGTGATTACGGCCGTCGCGACAGGGTGCTTGTCGTTCGTCCGACAGACGAAGGTACGAAGACCTACCGCATCAACCTGCAGGATAAAGACCTATTAACTTCAGAAGCTTACTTCTTACAGCCAAACGATGTAGTCATCATCGAACCAGTAAGGCATAAGATATTTAATATGAATTTACCAACGATTTCGTTTACGGTGTCGACGATTAGTAGTTTGATAACGACGACGTTGTTGTTAATAAACTTTTTTGGGAATAACTAAAAGCAAAGAGCTAAGCGCATTGAGCAAAGCGTTGTATCATGATTGGTAAAATGGCACCAATATTCCGATTTGAAGAATTAGATATCTGGAAGGAAGGAATAAGAATCACTAAGCCATTATTGGAAATTGCGAACGAATTGGAGGATAAACATCTTTACAGATTTGCGGAACAATTAAGATCTGCGGCAATGAGTATTACAAACAATATTGCTGAAGGTTCCGCTTCATTTTCTGACAAAGAGTTTGCACAATTCCTGAATATTTCAAGACGTTCTTTATTTGAATGTTATAATATTCTGGTAATACTTAATGAATCTGCTATTATCAGCAATAATATATTAAAAGAACAGAAAGAAGAATTAGATCATCTTTCAAGAAGGATCACTAACTTTAGAAGGACTTTAATAGATAAAAAACAAACTAAGCGCTAAGCGCTCTGCGCTATGCCTTTAAACTGAATAACTGGACCTATGAATCAAGATAAAAACACTAACACTCCTCCCCAACAACCGAGTTATCCCCCGTATCCCGGCTACCATATTGATCCTGCTCTTCTCAGGGAAGAAGAAGGCATAGATTTCAAGCGCTATTTCGCGTTGTTTTTGAACAACTGGTACTGGTTTGCGATAGCCTTGTTTATTGCTTTGAGTATTGCATACGGCATCAACAGGTGGTCGGAGAAGATATATACGGTATCGGCATCATTGCTAATTGCAGATGAACAGTATGGGGGAGATATGCGGGGAGCTGAACAATTTATACCTGGGGGTGATATTTTCAAGAGCCAACAGAATCTGCAGAATGAGATAGGAATTCTCAAATCCTTTTCACTGAGTTACGAGGTTATGAAGGAACTACCGGATTTCTGGGTGACATACATGGGAGTGGGAAGAAGAGGAATAGCGGAGAACAGGCAATATAAGAGTGCACCTTTTAAAGTATTTTTTGACTCGTTAGAATACCAGGCGAAAGGACGGAGGATTGATGTCAGAATTTTATCTGATAATGAATACAGCCTCAGTATTGGTGATACAATTAAGAATACAATAAAGTTCAGTGAATATTACTCTGATGGATATAACGATTTCTATATTGTGAAACATAATGAATTCCGCTATGATAAAGACGAGTCGAACAAGTACTATTTCTGGTTTAACAGCCTTGAAGGACTTGCCA
>CAYQTZ010000429.1:0-2708 GCA_964420565.1 uncultured Hyphomicrobiales bacterium | reverse complement strand
CAGGCTAATCGCCGAAGAGTAACAAATTAAATCTATTTTTTGATCAATATTTTCAGATCTCGACCGGGCATTGTCGATTATTTCTTTTATACGATTAGAGAATGAGATGCCATTTTTCTCGGGCTGTTTAAATTTAGCCAATGTGAGAGTATTAGCACCCATATCCTGGCTATAAGTATGAACTTCACTCATCATAATGTGCTTCCTGCATTATTAGTTTCAAAAACTTTGCGGCTTCCTGCCGTGTATAAGTTTACTATATCTTTATTTTCCAGTCAATTCAGCAGTTTAATCAATACCTATTATCAAAATTGCTGCTGCTTGCTCTGGTAACATTTCTTCAAGAACCTTGCCAGCTTTTTTCTTTTGCATCAATTTCAGTATTTTCGCAGCGTCTCTTTCGTCTATTTGCTCTAATATTTTGGCAACATCAGCAGGGCTTGCGTTATTGTATATTTTTGCAAAAACTTCCATATTTTTGACTTCCATAGAATCGTAGCGGCTTGCGAGCATCTCCTCTAAATCTTTTACGTGCTGACGAACGACTTTTGTTTCATGCAAAGATTTTTTATATTGGTTTCTTAATGTTTCCATAGAATCAAGTAAAAATTGTGTTTCTTTATTTTTTTCCTTGATCGTGTCGGCTTTAGCTATTATAGAATCCTTACAATGGCTAATATTCTTATCCATAGCTTTCAAAGAATCCCAAAGCCGATTTCTTAACTTTTTTAGTGAGTCATTATGAGCTTTCAGCAATTCCATTCTCAGCAGTTTGGTCTGAAGTTCATCGAACTCATCTTTGTTCAAAACTATATGAGGTTCAATAAAAAACGCATCTTCTTCCTGAGTTAAGGAATCTTGGGTAGAAGGGGGCAAACCGAGGTAAGTAGGGTAATACTTATATACACCAAAGAGAGCAATAAGCATTAATACAAATGCAAACGAAAGCACAGCAACCAATATGATCAATTGTTTAGGGTTCATTATTATTCACATCCCTGTTAAGTCTTGTCATATTTCTACCTATTTCATCCATTTCTATAGTTTCCTCTTTTTGCAATGAAGCATTGTATTCGGTAATTCGTCTTTCTTTCAAATTAGAAATTACTTTTTCATTCATCATTGCATTTTCTAATTTTGTTCTTTTTTTATCCTCAATTTTTAATAATTCTCGGCGTTCCTTGCCAAGATTATTGATTTCGTCCTCTACATACGCTTTATGATTCCAATGTGCTTGTAGATCTAAAGCATTTAGCTTGCCAGTCTTAGATTCCATGAATTTCATTAGATAATCATTCTTGCTTTCCATTTCAAGCTCTGCTCTGACTCGCTGGCTTACAGTTTTGCCCAGATCTTCCTTAGCTTCTTTTACCTTGTAACTGCGTATTTTCAATACCGGATCTAATTTAAAAATAAATTTTTTAGCCATGATCTATTCTATATATATAATGTTACAATACTAATTATCGGTAATTTTTGATAATTTTTCAGTAATTGTTTCAAAATCATCTGATTCATAAATATCCTGAGTCAAAAAATCATTTATTTTATCAATATGAGCAATCGCCATATCTATCTTTTTATTAGTACCTTTCTGGTAAGCACCAACACTGATCAGATCTTCAGCCTCTCTGAATGTAGCCAGCATTTCCTGTATTTTAATTGATTGCTTGTAATGCTCATTGCTTGTAACTGCTTTTTTGAGTCGGCTTATACTTTCCAAAACGTCTATAGCGGGGTAATGCCCCCGTGATGCCATCTTGCGTGATAGCACTATATGCCCGTCAAGGATCCCCCTTGCAGCATCAGATATGGGTTCATTTAGGTCATCTCCTTCGACCAGTATAGTATATAAACCAGTTATTGACCCTACTTCAGACGTACCTACTCTTTCCATAGTTTTTTGAAGTAAAGAAAATACTGAAGGAGTATATCCTTTGGAAGTTGGTGGCTCCCCTATAGTTAATCCTACTTCACGCTGAGCCATTGCTAATCGTGTGGCAGAATCCATCATGAACATAACGTCTAAATCTCTGTCGCGGAAATACTCAGCTATTGTTGTAGCCACTAATGCCGCTTTGACTCTTACTAACGAAGGAGCATCAGAAGTAGCTATCACAACTATAGAACGTTGCAGCCCTGCTTCTCCCAGATCGTTTTCAATGAACTCCCTCACTTCTCTGCCGCGTTCGCCTATTAGTGCGATTACGTTTATATCAGCAGAGGTATTTCTGGCTATCATGCCAAGTAACGTAGATTTGCCTACACCTGAGCCGGAAAAGATACCTATACGCTGCCCTTTGCCAAGAGTAAGCATGCCGTCAATTGCTTTGATGCCAGTAGCTATGGGTTCGGAAATCTTTTTTCTAAGTAAAGGATTTGGTGGTTGTGCTAATACGGGTCTTTTTATATCAGTTGATATTGGGCCTTTATTATCTAAAGGGTTACCGAGACCATCCAATATCCTCCCAAGCAAAATATCGCCAACTTTTACGCTTAAGCTTTGGCCTGTAGCATATATCTTCATTCCCGGATTAATATCTGTCAGATCGCCCAGTATCATAGAAAGAATGCGATTATCTTTGAAACCAACGACTTCAGATTTACTCATTGTTTCACCATTTCTGTCTTTTAGAAGACATATCTCTCCTATACTGCTCTTCGGACCTTCGCTTTCGAGGACGAGACCAATCACTTTAGTAATTCTA
>CAYQTZ010000428.1:0-2711 GCA_964420565.1 uncultured Hyphomicrobiales bacterium | reverse complement strand
AGCTTGCCGTGCAGTCAAGTTTCTTCCCACTCAATCTTCAGAAATCTGGCATGATATTGCTTTATGGCATTCCAAATGTTGGAGTTAATCCTGAAGAGATGGAAGAGGTGATGTTCGAGGAAATAGAAAGAATAACAAAAAAGGGGATAACCGACGAAGAGTTGCAGAAAGTTAAGAATTTGCAGGAAGCCAATTTCGTAAGTGATAAAAAAGATCTAATGGGCAAAGCGAGAAGTCTTGCTGATTATAATGACCTTTTCGGAAATCCTGACTTGATAAATACTGAGTTAGAAAAATATTTGAGCGTTACCAAAGAAGATATTATTAGGGTAGCCAAAAAATATCTCGATACGAAGAATAGAGTTATTTTAACTTATATACCCGAAGGTATGCAGGAATCTCTTAGATAAAAAATTATTATTATTTAGATAAAAAAGGATAAAAAAATGAAACGGATATTATCAATATTTTTCTTGTTAGCATTTGTAATAAGCAATGTTGCTGCTGAGGACATTGACGTTAGTAAAAAACCGGAACCTCTGCAGGAGATTGAATTTAAATTCCCGGAATATACTATAAAGACTATGGACAATGGGATGAAAGTTTTCATAATCGAAGACCACGAGCAGCCAACAGTGAACCTAAGAATGATGATTGGCGGAGGTAGCGCCCAAGATGGAGAATTCGCAGGTACATCAGATATTCTGGCAGGCTTGCTTACCAAGGGTGCCGGTGATATGTCTGCCTTAGAGATAGCAGAAAAGCTGGACGGAGTTGGGGCATATATTAATGCAGGTTCAAGTGCAGATTATTTAACTGTTTCCGCAGGAGCATTAAAGAAACACCTCCCACTGCTCTTAGATATTTATTCTAAAGTTATCCTGTCGCCGACCTTGCCAGATGACGAGATGGATAAATTGATGAAGCAAATGCTTTCAGGCTTGAAGAACGAAAAAGCAAATGCTTCCACCATAGCCCAAAAGATGGCTCGTAAAGTGATTTATGGCATGAATCACCCATACGCTAATGATGCTACTGAAAAAACTGTCAAGGATATTGATTTAGATCATATTGAAGAATACTATGAAAATTTGTTTCATCCAAACAATGCCTCGTTAGCTATTGTTGGCGATGTACACCCAGACGAAATAATGGATGAACTTAATAAATACTTTGGAAATTGGGAGATAAAGCCATTTCCTTCGCTTAAGGTGCCAGGCCCAAAGCCAATGGCTCAAGGTGTATATTTCATAGAAAGACCCGCTTCGGTGCAGTCATCAGTAATACTAACTACAGTTGCAATACCACAATCGCATAAAGATTACGATCATTTAGATCTGGCTGCCAGCGTTATTGGAGCAGGTTTTGCCGGTCGGCTTTTCCGCACAGTCCGCGAAGAGCACTCATATACATATTCTCCATTTGGCTTTGTAACAAAATCAAAATATGCTAATCGTTTCGCCTGTGGAGCCGACGTTAGGAACAGCGTAACGGATTCCACTATCGATGTGATCAAAGAGCAGCTATATCTGTTGGCAAGAGAGCCAGCTACAAACGAAGAATTGAACCGCGTCAAACAAACAAAAGTTGGGGGATATTTGATGAATTTCGAGAATTCCAATTTTATTGCTTCTGTTATACAAAATGCAGATTTTATGGAAATTCCTATTAACGAAGTGAAGAAAACACCTCAGAAAATAATGAATATGACATCTTATGAAATCAAAAACGCAGCTATGAAATATATGAACCCTGATAATGCTTATATCGTCGTAGTGGGAGCTCCCGAAGTTCGCGAAAAGCTTGAAAAATATGGCAAGATTTATGATTATAATTTAGACATTGAACCCGCTAACGCCGGTTTAGAAAAAATATCTTTGGACTGCGATGACCTGATAGATAATTACATAGAAGCTATAGGTGGCGAAAATGCTGTAAAAAGTATCAATACACTTACAAAAACAGGTGATGTGGATTTTACGATGGGCGAAACCAATTTACAAGGCAAACTCGAGATGCAACAGAAAGCAACGAACAAAGAAATGCAGATCATGGACCTTGGCTTTATGAAACAAATGCAGTGGGTGGACGGAAATGACGCTTGGGTGCAGACACCTCAGGGAGCCATCGAGAAGAAAGAAGGCAGGGAATCTCAGGAATTGATTGAAGAAGCAACTTTTATGCTTGAAGTAAGATTCCTTGAACTTGGCTACCAGTGTAATGTAATCGGCAAAAGAGGCAGCGAAATATTAATGAAAACCACCTCGCCGCTCGGTAAAGAAAAGACATATTATTTTGATGGAGCTACATTTTTGATTACTAAAGTAGAATCAGTAGATCAATCGCCACAAGGCGTAATTCCTATTACTGAATACCGCCAGGATTATAAAGAATTTGGTGGGATAATGCTGCCGACAATAATTAAAACTGAGTCCCCACAGTTCACTATCGAAATCAGTATGACTTACGAAATAAATAAGAAAATAGACGATAGCGTATTTGAACCAGAAGACAAACAATAAAAATATAGTTAAAAAAGAAATATTATATTATTTTATGGAACCCCGAAGCTTGTTTCGGGGTTCTTCATTTGGATAAGAACAAATAAAACGATTAATCTATAATTAAGACCATTGCAAAGCCAAAGAAAATCCCATAGAGTCCCCCTTTTCCCGACAAGTCGGGATCTTAAATAATAAAGGGGGATGTTA
>CAYQTZ010000427.1:0-2723 GCA_964420565.1 uncultured Hyphomicrobiales bacterium | reverse complement strand
TTTTATTGCAATTTTTCACAATATTTATACCACATCACACAGTCTCTATAAGGGAGGGTCGGGGTGGGATCAGTTTTTGGACTTATGCAATGGTCTTAATATCTGGGTAAAGTGTGGAAGCAACGATCCGCCCCACCCGAAAAATTTTTTTTCGTATCTTCAATAATCATTATCAAATCCTAACCTTTTATAATAGGTAAAGATATTGAAACTTTTGCCCCTTTATGTGGAAGGTTTTCAGCCACAATAATCCCATTATGTGCCTTAATTATTAGATTAGCGGCTACCAGCCCAAGTCCTTTGCCTTCCTTGTGCTGCATTATCTCATCTGAAGCAAATTCTTTAAAAACATTTTTCAATGCCTTTTCGCTGAAACCTGGCCCAATATCGGTAAAATGTATGATGAAATGATCTTCTTCAATTATACTGTCTATGCAAATATCTGTATTATCATCTGAATGCTTGACGCTGTTTTCTAATATTATCAGAAAAACTTCTCTAATAAGAACAGGATCGAAACCAAGTCGAATATTATCATCGTTAATATTGCTGATGATTTTTAGATTTTTGTTTTGCACTATATCATCTAACTGATAGACAACAGAGTTAATAATATCTGAAATTGGGTAGTCAACTAAGTTTAGACTATAATTACTTGATTTGAGATCAGTAATAAGCAGCGAAATGTCAGAAAATCGTTTCAATCTGGTGCCAGCTTCGTTGATAGTCTCGCAAAGTTCTTTAACACGCTTATCTTTAGAATATTTATATACCATATTACTGCTGCCTAAAATAACGCTTAGTGGAGTATTCAACTCGTGAGCAAGCAAGGAGAGAAAATACGACTTAGCTTCTTCTAAATGAGATAATTCTAAATTTGCCTTTTCGAGTTCGATGGTTCTCTCGTGCACCTTCTGCTCTAAGATCACATTCATTGATTCTACTTGCTTTTTGGCATTGTGTAACTGAATGTGTGTATCTATCCTGCTTCTAAGTTCTTCGGAATTAAATGGTTTGGTTACGTAATCCTGGGCTCCGAGCCGCAGCCCTTTTACTATACTCTCTTCATCTGTTTTAGCTGTTACGAAGATTATCGGTATGTCATTGCTCTCCGGCTGGGATCGCAATATTTTCAGGACTTCAAAGCCATCTAAACCGGGCATCATAATATCTAATAAAACAAGGTCAAATTCAGCAGAAGTACAAACTTTCAGGCAATCATAGCCATTTGTAGCAAAGCCGATTTGATAGCCGTAGTTAGTCAGATTCGCTTTTAGAACCTGTATGTTTTCTGGCATATCATCTACTATCAGAATTTTATAATCATTTCTATTCATATCGTTTCAATGATTGAAAAGTGAATATTAAATATTTTATTTTTTCAATGTAATGATTTCTTGCATATATTTCAATATTATGAAAATAAAGTAATGCAAAATTAATTTTTCACGAGATTTTGAAATGAATTTAGCGAGTTGGATTTATATTGTGTATTTTTGTATTTTATTAGCATGATTCTGTATGTAACTTTAGTCATTATATTACTTTATTGCATTCATCTTCGTAAAAGTAACTTTTTAATATTCAGAGCCTTCTTTGTGGATTAGCTGGAAATTTCATTAAGAAATAAGTTCAATTTCTGTAAAAATTTTCATAAATTCAATTTTTAATTGATTAATCCATTGGAGAAAAACTATGACTATGAAAAATTACTTTAAATCAATGCTTGTCTTTTTATTATTGATACTTATAGCTATAGACATGAAAGCGGAAGATACCCTAACAGTCCAAACCTTTACATTCGATGATATTACAAAGCGGCGGGGAGTCTGGCAATTCCCTGACGGCTCGGATACTTATCGCAAAATACTGGCATACTACACTTTGAAATGCGACCGCCAGACCGCACAGGATATATTCGATTGCGGCGAATGGGATTACGGTGCAAATATTTTTATCTATCAGCATACTGGTGTGATGGATTCAAATCTGGTAACTCATCCCAAATATAATTTTGGCGGAGGCAACCCTGAGAAAATCGAACTGAATGTAAATGGTTCTCAACCAAAGGAGTATTATCAGGAAAAAAGGGAGTTTACAGTAATTGATAATGTGATCTCGGAAACCGAGCATATTGTTGGCACTGGTGAACAGGAGCTAATTTTGGATGGAATAACCAGATTTCAGGTGCTCTATACAAAAGATTTCCTGAAAGAAAGTGGGCTTGCCGGCAAAGAGTTCCAGCGGTTGAAATTAAAAACTAAAACGCCTGGCGTGAAGATAGTGAATCTAAAAATAAAACTGTTGAATTCAAGCGACAGCGAACTAAATCAGCTTTTCGAAATTGGATCTGCTCCTCTTTATCATGGTGATTTTACATTTGGAGATGATGAGTGGTCATACATTGATTTGAATGTTCCGCTAAAAACCAATCCATTTCAAGGATTTATCCTTGAATTTTCTTTTGATAGAATAAGGTATGGATCAGAATTGTCTTTATATGCTGATGAGTATTCTGAGGGTGTGATTTCAAATGGGTATGAAGGAGCCCCAAACTCCTATCTTGAGTTTGATGGTCAACATGACCGGGTAGATTGCGGAGTAGTCCAAGCCCTCAAAAACAGCGAAAAACTCACAGTTGAAATGAATATTCGTCTTCACGCTTGGCGCAACCACGGCAATTTCTTCAGGATTGGCAATGGGCTTGAGTTCAAAACTGTAGA
>CAYQTZ010000426.1:1038-2740 GCA_964420565.1 uncultured Hyphomicrobiales bacterium | reverse complement strand
CTGAAGCAGGGTCAGCCGTATATATCGGATCGGTCTCTGTATATTCTGTTAAATAACCTTCCGTAGAATGATCACCCCATCCATAAGCATCATCCCAATTTGAAATATCAGTATCAGTTATTCCTGAAGCAGGGTCAGCCGTATATATCGGATCGGTTTCTGTATATTCTGTTAAATATCCCACTGATGAATGATCTCCCCATCCGTGTGCTTCATCCCAATTATTAATATCGGTTTCTGTAATATCTGAGGCGGGATCGGCTGTGTATATAGGATCAGTCTCTTCCTGCAAAGCATTTTGCGGTTCCCACGCTGTGCCATTCCAGATAAGGGCTTCGCCTTCGGCAGCACCCATCTGATTTAATTTTTCTGCAGTTATTGCCTCATCCTCTACATTCTTTGAAAGGAAGCTGTAAGGTGCCGAAGTCAATGGAATTCTGGGAGATAGTTCCCCCTCACTTTCAATCTCGATTGAAATCCAATACTGATCATCGAAATCGAGATTCAGATCAGTTGATATGCCTAACCGTGCCGCTATATAGCCATTTGAAGCATTAAGAGATTGTGTTTCTGACCAGATAGCCGAGCCACCAGTTTCTGCATTATAAATACGAAAAGTAAATGAGTATTCGCCGTCGGTAAGTGTTGTTCCATCTGCATTTTTCACGAGTGATTGGAAAGTAAGAGTACCTGGGATTTCTGAGAGTAACTGTAATGATGCAAAGATCATCACAAGCAACAGAGTAAAATATTTTTTCATTTCAATGCCTCTGATTGTATTGATAAAATGATTTATTTTCTATTTATACATTTGGCAGAGCTTTATATATTATTCCGTGGCATTTTATTCATTACATTAAAATAACAATAATTTTATATAAATCAAATTTTTATTTAAAAAAGAAATAATAAAATAAGAATGCACTATTAGATTACTGTTATTTCTGAAGGCGTTGAGCTTTATATACCTGTCTATCACATGCATACTCTGAATAACTAATAGGGAATAGGAAGTATAGTTTCAAATTATTATCTATTTTATATATTATGTAGTATATTCAAATTGAAAGTTTCAATTATCATAATATATATTTACTCTATCAGTACTATTATGAATTAAGGTCATTGCAATACATAAGGAAATTACCCTAATCCCTGCTTTTTCCGAAAGGTCGGGACCGAGATAAAAAAAGTGGGAGTTTAGATCAGATTGGTAGAAAATGATTCATATCATTAAGATTGTCAAATATAAATCGGAATAATAAAAGAAATACTATAATTTATTTCTGATTATTCTTGCATATTTTTAAATAACTGTGTTTAAGGAGGGGCTAATTGAATTAAAGGAAAATTCTGCCTTCTAAAGCTCTCGATAAAGTAGCTTCGTCAGTAAACTCAATATCAGATCCCATGGGTATGCCGCTTGCTATTCTAGATATTTTAATTTCCAAGGGCTTGATCAATTTTGTTAAGTATTGTATAGTTACTTCGCCTTCGACGCTGGGATTTATGGCGAGTATGACTTCGTCAATTTCCTGAAGCCGGGCAAGCAGTTCTTTGATCCTCAGGTCGTTAGCAGTAACTCCTTCCAAGGGATTCAGAGTGCCGTGCAAGACGTGGTAAAGGCCAAAGAATTCTCCGGTTTTTTCTATGGCTAAAACGTCGTTTGGCTCTTCAACCACGCAAATCTCATTTTTGTGCC
>CAYQTZ010000426.1:0-1028 GCA_964420565.1 uncultured Hyphomicrobiales bacterium | reverse complement strand
TAAGTAACCTTTTTTAATCCCAGCAAAGCTTCCGAGAATTTCTCTTTGAATTCTTCGGGTTGTTTTAGCATATAATAAGTTAGTCTTTGAGCGGTTTTCTTGCCTATAGTTGGCAGGGAAGAAAAAAGCTCTACTACTTTTTCAATAGAATCAGATGTATATATCATATTATTATTCGTTAGAAATTACATTCCCATATTAAGCCCCGGTATGTTTGGCATCATACCGCCGAGCTTGCCCATTTCTTCCTGCACCATATTCTGAGAATCTTGAGAAGCTTTGTTGACAGCAGCAAGGATTAGGTCTTCGAGCATTTCAATATCATTTGGATCAACGACTTCTTTAGCAATTTTTATTTCTATAAGCTCTTGGTTACCATTCATAGTAACTTTTACCATACCTCCACCAGATTCGGAAGTAACTCTTTTTAACTTAGCTTCTTCTTTGATCTTCTCCATTTCCTGTTGCACTTTTTGAGCTTGCTGTAGCATTGCCTGCATATTTAACTTCATAATGATACCTTATTGATTAAAAAATAATATTTTCTTTACTATAATTTTGTAAAATACAAAAAAAATAGCAAATCTTCTAAAAAGATGTTTGGGCAGCTGAGTATATTCATCCGATAACTAACAAGCTATCGGATGAATAAAAAAGGTGATGGATTTAATTAAAACAAGTAAAATATTTAGTGAAACCAGGTTATTTAATTAATGTAAGTTTCTTAACAACGGTATTTACTGCGTTGCTTATCTTAACGAAATAGGTACCTGCGTTGAGGTTGTTTAGATCAAAAGTCCTGCTCATATATAATGTATTTTCTGATTTATATTCCATTATCTGCTGCCCTGTGGCATTTATTATACTGATATTATATGTCATAGCTGAAGGAGAATTTATATCAAGAGTAAAGTATCCTTCGGTCGGATTGGGATATACACTAATATTATTGTCTGATATTGAATTATCTATGTCTGATACCCCAAAGCGGACTCTTGATGTCTGCACTACTTCTTTGGTAGGGTCAT
>CAYQTZ010000425.1:1791-2750 GCA_964420565.1 uncultured Hyphomicrobiales bacterium | reverse complement strand
AACTTTATTCATCGGTATTGCTGGTATAGTAGGTGCAGTAGTTGGCATCTTTATTACAGCATTATTGTCGCGAGCTAGTGTCACTTCTACATTACGCCAAGATTGGATAAATTCTGTAAGGGGGATTTTATCCCAATATCTTACACATGCGGAAAAGTACATTGATGTCCCAGACAAGAACAGCGAAGAGGCATATTTGGCAAAAATTGAACTGCTTGGATTTATGCATCAGGCAAAACTTTATCTTAATGAAAACGAAAGAAAACCAGAAGATCTAATTAGAATAATGGAAGAACTCCCTGCAAAATACAAAGTTAAAGAGAACCCTTCCCGGTATTATCAAAGTGAAAAAAAGGATATAACATCTCTTATGCAGGATATCCTTAAAGAGGAATGGAACAGAGTTCGAGATGGCGAAATTCTTTGGACTCTTAATAAATTATTTAATTCTATTGGACTTCCAAAGTGGTTCCACATTTCACGCATCCGCTTATTCTGGCTAATTGTTATATGCATTTCTGGGGTATTGGTAGTAACTTTCATTGGAAAATCTTCAGCAAATCCTCCTTCAATTAGTCAAGGACAAACTCAATCAGACGCAGCTTCTAATATTGCAAAAATACCGAAGCCACCAGCAGCTCAACCTGCGTTAACCAAACTGTCATTTATACAGCAAATAGACATTGGCTCGTGGACAACGGCTATAGCCACTTTAATATTAGCCATATTGACAGGCATTTATGTTTTGCTCACAAAAAGAATTCTGGAAGCTCAGTCAAACCCATGTGTAATTGTTTCAGTTGTTCATGATCAAGATAGGCCAAGCATACTTCAGTTAGTTGTCAAAAATATTGGTAATGGTCTGGCCCACGATATTTCATTCGAATTTTCAAAGCCATTACCGAGTCATGCTTTGGGAATAACCACAGAAAAGGCAAAAAAGGAAAAAGTGATGAAAG
>CAYQTZ010000425.1:0-1781 GCA_964420565.1 uncultured Hyphomicrobiales bacterium | reverse complement strand
TGGTCCTCTGATATTGGGTATCCCCGCCTTGGGCCCTGGCGAAGAAAGAAAAATAGATTGGGGGCAGTACGGTGGTTTGATCCAAAATATTGGTGAAAAACCAATAACTGCAACATCATTTTTTAAAAATAATGGCAAGAAAATGAAGCCAGTAAAAAGCTATTTGGATGTAAAGTCATTTGAAGGAACGAATGCGAGCAAAAGCCCAATTGCCGAAATAGCCAATCATATTGAAAGCATATCAAAAGAAATTAATCACATTTCAACTGGTTTTAGAAAACCGCAAATAAGAGTAGTAGAAATGCCAAGTGAGGAAAATGAAATCGACAAGGCATAACAATTTCAAACAGCAGATGGCGAGAAGCGCGGCAGCGCTACACGACAAGTTCTCCGGCGCCACTGCTGATGAATAGCGTTACCAAAAGTCCAGATAGCTCCTATCAATTAAGATTTTCTAAGTAGGCTAAAAATGACAAACATCAGATCGAAAGGAACTCTGAGCAAATGGATTGATGACAAAGGTTTTGGGTTCCTGACACCAGAAAATGGCAAGAAAGAGATCTTTGTCCACATTTCCGCTTTTGACAGAAACATTCCTAGGAGGCCTATAGTTGGCGATATCATTTTTTATCATGTCAAGATTGATGAGAATGGGAAATCAAAAATTTATGATGCCGTAATAGAAGGTGTGGCACCAGTTGTAAGAATGGTGCAATCTCGACCGAAAAAGCATTACAAAGAACATCAAGCAAAAAATAGCTGGGGAATTTTCATTCTTTGCATTGCTTTATTGATAGGTGCTGGTGGCACCATCTTCAATCATTTTAAATCGGGCACCGTTCAAAGGGTATCAGCAGGCACACGGTATTCAACGACCTCCGACTCTTCACGATACACTTGTGACGGCAAGACCCATTGTAATCAGATGACATCCTGTGAAGAGGCAACGTTCTATCTGCAAAACTGCCCTGGAACTGTGATGGACGGTGATGGAGACGGGGTACCTTGTGAAAGCCAATGGTGTAACTGACGCATTCAAAGAAAACTGTTTGTCCAAAAGTTCGTGTTGTCGATACTTAATTTTGACCAAGTTCGAGTCCACATCTCTCCTATCTATATCAAGAAACTATGAAAAGAAAGAAATCTAAAGAATCCGATGTTACAAGCGCGTTTATTAAAACAGCAGATGACTATATTTTACTTGCAGAGAACATAGACGAGGCCAGAAACCGTGCGCTTATGGCAGTACTCGCTTGGAACATTTCCCTATACCCACAAGAACAGATTGCCGAACGTATACGGCACCTTGCTCTTGAATATGAAAAGAATAATCCCGGTATTGTTAAGGCTGAATATTTATCACATGATCTTCAAATACTTGTAGATAAAAAACTCAAAAAATTCTCCAAGATCAAACGAACGATAACAAAAATTGGTATTGAAGAGAAGTATGACAAATATGAATTCATCACTGAATCAATCCCTTTTTCGCTCTAATGCTAAAAAGGGGACGACTTTATTCACAGAAGCCAACATATCTATATTCGACCTTGATAGCGGATCGGAGTTCATATCTCTCCTATATATTGACGCGCAAATACCATTCAATCATGAACAAAAAGAAAATATCACCAATTAAAGAAAAGACACTTCGGCATCCAGGGCAGTCTCTTGATGAGAAACTTAATAAACTCATCTCCGAGGACATTGTAAGCTATTATTTTATAGGTATAGGATTCATTCTCTGGGCGGGTTATGAATGGTTGCGCTTCTATCATAAG
>CAYQTZ010000424.1:0-2767 GCA_964420565.1 uncultured Hyphomicrobiales bacterium | reverse complement strand
CAGAGATATAGGTGATACAAAAAGGCCCAAGCACATTGGTGGTGCTATCGGAGCACTTACCGCACTATTACTCGCTCCAAAGAGCGGCAAAGAGTTACGCAAAGACATCGCTGACACTTCAAACCAACTATACGGCAGAGCTTCTGATTACGTCGGTACTATGGAAGATCAGGTAGGCACAGCTATTAACTCAACTGTAAACGAAGGCAAACTCAGGGCTCAGAACATTATTAACTCTGCCCGTAAGCAAGCCGAAGACCTGCTTGCTAACGCCGAGGATGTACTAAAGGATGCAAAAGTTAAAGCTGGAGAAACCAAAGAACAGATCCAGGGCAAAATTGACCACATCCGTGATGCTGCTAAAGCAAGTGCTGAAGCTTTTAAATCTGAATATAACAAAACTGAAGAAGAATAATAACGAGGGAATATGGATTTACTCGTAGGTATCAAGATCGCAGCTTTCCTGGCATTGATTGCCTTTATTGTGCTATCTATCTTTATGATGGTTTCGCTTAGTTCCGTTACTAAATTGCTAAAAGAAGCAAACAGCGATATCAAAATTCTGTCTCGCAAGCTGGTTACTTCACTCGATGAAATGAATGTGGAGATAAAAAGTCTGAATAGAAAAACACAGGAAACTCTTGGCAATATAGACGTGGTAGCAGGTAATCTGGGAGACACATCGAAACGTATTGACCGGGAAACGGAAAAACTGGCTAAAACGCTTGATCCGTTTCAGGATTTGATCCATCGGTCATATAACAGAATTGCGCCACCAGTGAATAATGCTACACGAACTATATCGGCTGCCTCAAAAGCAGTAAGCACATTTCTTACTTATATCGGAAATACTAATAAAAAATAATTAAAACTTTGCAGGGAGATTTTCGGATCTCCCTCTTTTTTTGTATTTTGCGTGGATTTTATATTAACACTGTATGAAATTTGCAATAGGAATATTATGAATGTAGTTTTCAGAGACATCAGAATTGTCAGCCCATCACAGAATATTGACAGACAGGCAAATCTTTGGATCAAAGATGGTATCATCAATAAAATCACCTCAGACGAGATCAACGATATGGGAGCTGAGTATATTGATGCTTCCAAATATATAGCCGTACCGGGATTGTTCGATATGCATGTGCATTTACGCGAACCCGGTTATGAATATAAAGAAGACATTAACTCCGGCTGCCGATCTGCCGCTAATGGCGGATTTACAGGCGTTTTGTGTATGCCAAATACTGATCCGACCATAGATAATGCTTCCGTTGTGCAACTGATCAAGCATAAAGCTAAAGACAATTTGGTGGATGTAGAAATTTCTGCCGCTATTACTCTCGGCAGAAAAGGCGAGCAGCTATCCCCCATGCTTGAGCTTCACGACTGCGGAGTCCGGGTTTTTACTGACGACGGCGACTGCGTAAAAAATTCCGAGATGATGCGGCGTGCCTTCTATTATGCTGCAAGCAAGGACCTGCTTATCAGCCAACATGCTGAGGACTCTTCGCTTACCGAAAATTTTTCTGCTAACGAAGGGTATATTTCCGAGAAGTTAGGCTTAAAAGGCTACCCCACAGTTGCCGAAGAGATCATAATAGCACGCGATATAATGCTCTCAGAATTTACAGGGCAGACAAGATATCACGTGTCCCATATCAGTTCAAAAGGGTCTAAAAGAATTATAAAATCTGCTAAAGAAAGAGGCTTGCGGATTTCATGCGAAGTAACACCTCACCACTTTCTGCTTCCTGACGAAGAATTGATAAGCTACGATCCAAATCTGAAAATGAATCCTCCGCTTCGCTCAAAAGAAGATATTGAAGCAATGATCGAAGGGCTTACCGATGGCACCATAGATTGTATCGTAACAGACCACGCACCCCACGCATTGCACGAAAAAGATGTAGAATTCGAGCGAGCTCCTCACGGCATTATTGGTTTAGAAACCTCGCTTAGCTTGGTTTACACCTATCTCGTTGACCGCGGAAGATTATCATTAAAACAGTTAATAGAGAAAATGTCTATAAACCCAAGAAAAATACTTGGTATGGACGAAGTGCTTGTAGAAGAAAATTCTATGGCTAACCTTTCTATTTTTGCTCCTAACGAAGAGTGGATAGTAAACAAAAACCTTTTTATGTCTAAAGCCAGGAACACACCTTTCGACAGTTGGAAGCTTAAAGGGAAGCCAAAATATACAGTAAACAATAATAAATTGCATAAATGCGTCCTCTAATATATAGATAAGTATTTATTAGAATGTTCTATTGATGAGAGTTTTCTCAGGAGTAATTGATATGGATGATCAAAATTCTAAGGTTTCAGAAGCACTCGAAAAATCTAAGAAGCGTAAAGATGAGGAAAGTGAAGCGTATAACAAGCTATATATTAGCGAAATGATGACAAAAGTCAGCAAAAAGATAGACGAGAAAGATCCTGCCGTAATAAGAGCATTGAGATCAATGATGGACGACGGGGATAAACCATTTGGGAGGTAGTCTGTTATTTTACTGATCATAGAGACTTGCATATATTCCTTAATAATAACAAACCAACTGTAAATGATTTACATCATTTCAGCATTCATCGTTAAACTTTGATTACAAAAGACTTTCACTCTTACGAAGAGGGAAAGTAAGATAAAAGTCCCCCTCTTACCAAGAGGGGAAGTAAGATAAAAGTCCCCATCTTGCGAGAGTGGGTTAGGGGGTGTTTGCTTTATATAATCGGTTATATTTTATGGAAACATCCCTCGATCCCC
>CAYQTZ010000423.1:0-2769 GCA_964420565.1 uncultured Hyphomicrobiales bacterium | reverse complement strand
TTCTTTATAAATCTTACTGATATGAATTATTCATGGAAGTCTATTTCAGATAATTTGTATCATATTGTTGACAGAAAGACTGATCAGATGAAATGGACAGCAACCAGAGTTGATTTAGTAATTGGTTCAAACTCTGTGTTACGGTCTTATGCAGAGCTGTATGCACAAGATGACAACAAAGAAAAATTTGTTAAAGATTTTGTGAATACATGGGTAAAAGTGATGAATGCAGATCGTTTTGACTTGAAGAATTAATTAAACCAGTTGCTAATAGAAAAATTTTCGCTACGAAGGTTTTCGGTGTTAATTCAAGCATTCTGCCCGGCATCAGAGTTGGTGCCAGCGGGCAGAAAAATATTTAGTAATCCCCCAGCTTTGCCTCCATGCAAAACGTTGGGCATTCTGAAACTATGATCGAATAGGAAAAGTAAGAATATGAAAAAACCAATATTCCACTTTAAAAAAGTATTTATACTACTTAGTATTATTCTTTTTAGTTGCAGCTATAACGATGGTCAAGATATTCAATCTCAAGAAAAAGATATAGAATTAGATACAATTCTTAAGAGCTGGGGTGATACTTTTTGTGAAAAAATTGATAGCAGTTATAATGCAATTATTAACTTTACTGAGACCGAGAATGATTTTGCCTGTCATATGATTATCACGAATAATCAATATCATTTATATGAGGGTCTTAACGATAATGCAAATTTTGCATTTAAATCATCACTTGACCATTATAACAAAATCTACAGACAGGAGATCACTGCATTTACTTCAATTGGACGAGAAAATATTTCAGATAAGACACCTTTGGACGTGGAATTTTATAAACCAATTACTGACAATCTAATGAATGATGTACTTTATTTTGTTCAGCGTTTTTTTTATACCTCTGCACATGATAAAGTAATACTTAAGGAAGAATATTCAAGAATAGTTCACGGCGGGCATGCAATTCCTTTATTTTACAATAAGAGCGATGATATAGGAGTGCGTAGTGCCTGGTATTTGATTAATAAAGACCAGAGAATAAATGAACCCGGCGATACCAATCCCTTCCCTCAATACTTTATAGTTATTAAAGGACAAGGTTTTGCTAAAATTGGCAATGATACATTAATAATCAAAGAAAATGAGGCATTTTATGTTGCGCCGGGATTAGATCATGTTTTTTGGAATGAATCAGAGGAACCAATTGAATTAATTTTCTTGGCTTGGGGAAAAGGTGCATAAATTTTGTTTATACGAACGCACAACACTTAACTTAACAACTCAGGACTCCAATGAAACTAAGACTTCGTTGAAAATCGGATATATTTTTATGGTAAACACCCCCTAAACCCCTCTTAAAAGAGGGGGAACAAGATAAAATCCCCCTCTTGCAAGAGGGGGTTAGGGGGTGTTGGATAAATATTGCGAAATTATGGTGTGATGTGCAATCTTCGTAACTACTATATTTTCCGTTGTGGTGTCAGGAGTTGTGAACCTAAAAAAAAGACAATTAAAAATACTTTTTCTATTTCATTTGTAATAATTCCCTTGCCCGAAATGTAATATAATCAAGTATTTCAATTATTTATTTTCTTATAACGAAAGCAGCGGGGGTCATCTCCATAGATACCATTACCTACAGCAAAAGAACGAGAGCGACACCCCCAACAAATATCATTCAAAAAGCATTTCTTACAGTTTGCAGGTAGATTAGTTTTATCTTTCAATAATTTGAAGCACAGATGATCTCTATTATTTTCAACAATTGATTTGAAACTATGATCATTTACATTAAAACCTGAAATTTCTTCTCTTATAGTAGCACAAGGAGTTACGTATCCATTATTTAAAACGGCTAAAGTAGCAGAACAATATTGTTTATTGACACAATTCATTGGGAGCTGTTCTACTCCAAGCAGCTTTTTATAACTATGATAAACTTTAGCAACTTCTTTTGCAGACGGGATGAATCTCAGTAAATCAGTTCTGCTTGCCCCGGGACGTAAGTATGTATGATATACATTTAACGATGTTATTATCCCATACTCATTTAAAAAATATTCCATTGTCTCAATCATATCTTCAGATGATTGGTAGCCAGTGAAGGTGACAGAATTCAATATCTGATCAGATGGATAGCCAATGTCAAGCAAGTACTTTATTCCGTTAATGATTGTTTCAATATCTTCGCTGCTTCTTTCCGGGTGTGTTTCCTGGTAGATAATATTGTTTAATGTTGATAGATGAAAGGAAATCAATCCATTCCTGCATAATTTTGCTGTTCTTCTAACAACTTTTTTATCTGCAAATGGTAATCCGCCTGTCCACATATTATTCTTTAATTCAAGAATATTTGCCTTTTCCATGTAATCGAAAATCCCGTTGCGTAAGAGTGGTTCGCCGCCTAACCATTCAATAGCAGTGATTCCAAGTTCTTTTGCTTCTTCTAATATCTGAAGAATTATTCTATCAGATAATTGATTCTTAATTTGTTCGACAGCATTCATATAACAGTAAATGCAACCTTGTAAACAGCGATCTCCTACTTCAAGTTGCAAAGAATAGAAAGAATCTTTTGAATAAGCTATGTCTAATAATTTGTGATCTATCATTTTTTCCTCAATCTGTTCTAAATATATTATAAACTACTAAAATCTTTTGATATATCCATATTCTAAAATTCAGTTTGTAGGGAACACGCATGCGTGTTCCCTACTGTTATGGGAGCTGGTAAGACAAAAAATAAGATGATCCAAGTGCAACTTGGACAGA
>CAYQTZ010000422.1:1989-2770 GCA_964420565.1 uncultured Hyphomicrobiales bacterium | reverse complement strand
CCTCTTACCAAGCGGGGAAGTCCAATGTTATCAAACTTTTACGCTGACCGCTGAATGCCGACCGCTGAAAGCTATAAAAAGAAAACACCCCTCGATCCCCTCTTACCAAGCGGGGAAGTAAGATAAAATCCCCCCCCCTTTTTTATCGAAGATCCCGACTTGTCGGGAAAAGGGGGACTTCAGGGGATTTTCTTTGGTTTTGCAATGGTCTTAATTTATAAGAACTATTTACTCCCCTCTCTTGTGATATAAGAGAGGGCTTGGGAATAAAGAACTTCATAACACGAATTAGAAATAAATGGAATAGGTTCTATTTATTGTGATAATTGCATTCCCGAACCGGAGTTCGGGAATGAGGGTAGAGCGAATCGAGATTGAGGAATGAGAGTAGAGCAAATCGGAGTTCGGAAATGATGGAGGTCCTGGTTTAGCAATCGTTCATAAATATTAACTTTCTGAAGATTTATCCATGCTTTATCTACTTATATAAAATTTGTAAAATTTGAAGTGTGTTAATTAGCATAAAATTTCATATCTTTGATATTTCTTATATTACAATAAAATGCGTAAGTGATGATTAGAAAATGGCAGACAATAAAAAGGGTAAAGCAAAAAGAGCTTAAGATATTTAATCTAATAGCTTTAGAAAGAAAGCACCCGGAGCAGGACAAGCAGGGCAGTTTTGTCGTTCTTGAGTCGCCTGAGTGGATTAACGTCATCCCTATTACTATAAACAATGAGGTAGTTCTCATAGAGCAATACAGGCATGGTACAGATTGCA
>CAYQTZ010000422.1:0-1960 GCA_964420565.1 uncultured Hyphomicrobiales bacterium | reverse complement strand
GTTCCGGGAGGGCTTGTAGATCATGGAGAGCCGCCCCGACTTGCAGCCCAAAGGGAGTGCATAGAGGAAACAGGCTACGCTGGGGCAAAAGATGCTGAATTGATAGGTGTAATTCAGCCGAATCCCGCTTTTCTCGATAATCTTTGCTATTCCTTTATCTGGCATGAATGCGAAAAAAAATATGAACAAAAATTAGATGGAAACGAAGATATAAATGTAGTGCTTAAATCATTGGATGAAACAAAATCCTTAATTTTAGATGGTACTATAAAACACTCATTAGTTTTAAACGCATTTTTCTTTTATTCATTGAAATATGGCTTTTAATTAACATAACAGAGATATATGGGAAAGATAATTGCAATAGCGAATCAAAAGGGCGGCGTTGGTAAGACGACAACATCTATCAATCTTTCAGCTTCGCTTGCTGCGGCTGAAAATCAGGTGCTGCTTGTGGATATTGATCCTCAGGCAAATGCTTCTAACGGGCTTGGTATCATGACTCGCGACCTCGAAAAGACGATATACGAAGTGCTTATAAACGGATTAGATCCAGATGAAGCTATACTTAACACAGAGATGCCTAATCTGAAACTGATGCCGTCGCACATTAATCTGGTTGGTGCAGAAATTGAGATGGTTAACACCAAGGAACGAGAAATGGGTCTGAAAAAAGCTCTGCTCAATATTAAAGATAAGTATAAATATATCATTATAGACTGTCCGCCATCTCTTGGTCTGCTTACTTTGAATGCACTCTCTGCGGCTGACTCTGTGATGATACCTGTACAGTGCGAATACTATGCTTTAGAAGGTTTAGGGCAACTGCTGAACACTATCTCCATAGTTCGCTATCGGCTGAATCCACAATTGGACATTGAGGGCGTATTGCTTACAATGTTCGACTCGCGTTTGCGACTTTCAAATCAGGTAGTCGAAGAGGTCCGTAAGCATTTTGATGACAAAGCTTTCAAAACTGTGATCAACAGAAATGTGAGGATTTCCGAAGCACCAAGCCACGGCAAGCCCGTGCTGCTTTATGATGCACTAAGCGTTGGGGCTCAGAACTATCTTGACCTTGCTCAAGAGCTAATGAAAAGAAATAAAGAATTTTTTCGTAAAGATAAATAATCTGTATTAGGGTTAAGAAATTATGTCGAAAACAAAAAAAGCAAAACCAGGACTTGGCAGGGGACTTGAAGCTTTGCTACCCTCAAGTATGAATATTACAGAAAAGGGTATTAAATTCGGTTCTGACGAAAAAGAACATATAAGCGGTCAGATAGACCTGATAGATATTAAAGATGTAGAGTTCAACCCATACCAGCCACGAAAAGATTTCAACAAGAAATCTTTGGAGGATTTGACAAACTCCATTATTGAGCATGGAGTTATTCAGCCAATTACAGTCAGGCGTTCCGTAACTGGATACGAACTGATATCCGGCGAGCGCCGTCTTAGAGCCAGCGATAATGCCGGATATACTAAAGTGCCTGCTTACGTTCTCGAAGTCAAAGATGACGTCCAGATGCTCGAAATTGCTCTGATTGAGAATGTGCAGCGAGAAGACCTTAATCCAATAGAAGTTGCTAACGGCTACCAAAGATTGATCGAAGAGTGTAGCTATACTCAGGAGCAGGTAGCCATAAAAGTAAGCAAGGACAGAAGCACAGTTACAAATTTCCTTCGATTGCTTAGATTACCGGAAAAAATTCAAGAAAGTCTCCGAAAAAAAGAAATTTCCATGGGGCACGCACGCGCTATGCTCGGCTTGAGTTCTGAAGAAAGAATGGAAATAGCATGGAAACTTATTATCGAAAAGCATTTGTCTGTTAGAGCTACTGAGCTTTTAGTAAAAGAAATTGAGCTGGGTAAATATGACCAAAGATCTGACACTAATAAAAACAAGAAAAACAAAAAGAAAGATGCCAAAGATAATGTGCCTCCCGAAACAGCTGCC
>CAYQTZ010000421.1:0-2780 GCA_964420565.1 uncultured Hyphomicrobiales bacterium | reverse complement strand
ATCAATGGCTTACTCCCTCCCTTATCGTCAGATCCCGACCTGTCGGGACTCGTAAGGGAGGGGTCGTGGAGGGATCAGTTTTTGGACTTTTGCTTGGGTCTTGCTATTTTATTCATAATCAAATTCTAATCCAAGCACTTTCGGCAGTTTATAGCTATGCGTTTTGAATATTGAAAATAGTTGTCCCGTAGTGAATATAATTTCTGCGAACTTGCGGTCGTCGAAATTAAAAGCAAAGTCAATTCTGAATATATTATCGTCTCCAGCCGCCTTTTCATTATGGAAGCGGATACCAAAGCCTGCGGCATTATGCCATTTTGTGTCAGTGATATGAGTATCCTGATCCCAAGCAGTACCAACATCCCAGAATAATGCTCCGGAGAGATTGAATATCCAGAAGGGAATATCCGGGAAATAACGGAGTTCGAGATTGCCGACCATTCTGTTCTCACCGGCAATCAAATTTGCTGTATAGCCGCGAAGCCCGGAGTAATTATCTAACACGAGCTGTCTTAGTTTGGGCCAGTTCCATACTGCCTGCTCGCGAAATCTGCCAGCTACGAGCAGTTTATCTGTAATCCTATAAAAGCCGAGGCCGACAAATTCCTGATAAGTATATTTAGCAAATTCATTAGAAAAGCCGCTGCCCCCGGCGAGGTGTCCTACCAAATAAAAATCTTTCGCTACCCATGATTTTTCTGCCTGCCCGGCAAGATAGTACATAGTTTCGCCGCCATTTCCAGAGCCGAGAGCAAATACTCTGCCAAGTATGGCTTGGCCCCAGCCACCTTCTGGCAGGTCTTCAATTTGGTAAGTGTTCAGCTTTGTTGTTTCCTTGTATCTTTCGGCAACAGAACCGAAGCCGAGCAGGAATTTCCCGGAATTATCCAATGCCTGCTGGTATTCCGGCTTGCCACGACTAACATTTTCTATATCAATGAGAGCTGTAATAAAAACACGGTCAATACTTCTCCAGGCGCTGGCAAACCACGCTTTAGCCCGACGCTCGTGGAAGTTCATCAGTTCGTACATACCATCTTTGTAAAGAAAGTCGCTGCCATAAGCATTCCATGCTAAAAAACCATAAGAATATTCGTCAGATAAATTATGGAATGGATCATAAAGCGAAATGTATTGCTCGGTACGGTATTGATGGGATAATATTGAAAAGCTCATAGAGAGATCAGACCTAAAAAGCCGTTTTTGATATAATGCTGCATTTCCCTGCCAGCCAATATTATTTTCTGAGCGATTTAAGGCTTCGAGAGCTACGTAAGTGCCGGTGCCGAGTAGATTAAGCTCTTCTATTCTGCCTCCGTAACTTGTTACATTGCCGCCAGTACCGAAAAGAGCTGAGGGCATGGTTGACCACCTGTCCTGTGTAATTACATAGACATCATAAACATATTGATTGAGCGAATCTACTTTAATGCTTACATCTGTAAAAAGCCCTGATCTGCGAAGATTTCGCTCAGTTTCGTAAAGGTCCGCGTAACTAAGGTAGTCTCCTTCGGAAAATAGCAGCTCGTCTTTAATTAGATACTCGCGGGTTAAAGCATGAAGATCATTTGCTAAAGAAGCCGCAAAGAACCAATCGCTCTGTGTGGAGTCAAAAACATTTTTCCTGATTATGTAAATATCACCAATTTCCTTCTTGATTTCAGAGAAAATACATATTGGTAGCAGCATAAAGAAAATAATAGCAGTGAGATTTCGTATATTCATGTTTAGTATTTTGATGTTTATGTTTTTCATATAATTATATTAAATATCAATTTCGTATTTTTGAAAATTATGATTTTTTATCAATAATAAAAGAAAAATAATTATGCCTCCATATTCTTTTGATAAGATTGAGCCGAAATGGCAGAAATATTGGGAAGAGAATAATATCTACCGCGTTAACGAAGAGCCGGGCAAACCAAAATATTACGTACTGGATATGTTCCCTTATCCAAGTGGAGCAGGTTTGCATATAGGTCACCCCGAGGGCTATACAGCTTCGGATATTATCGGACGATATAAAAGAATGATGGGTTATAATGTGTTGCATCCTATGGGGTTCGATGCATTCGGACTTCCCACAGAAAGATATTGCATGATGAAAGGAATACACCCAAATAATGCCACCTGCAATAATATTGAGACTTTCACCAAACAGCTAAAGATGCTCGGTCTGGGATATGATTGGTCAAGAGTTATTAATACTACCGAGCCAAAATACTACAAATGGACTCAGTGGATGTTTCTCTTGATATATAATTCATGGTTTGACGAAGAAAAGCAAATAGCAAGGCATATTGATGAGCTACCTATACCTGAGCACATAACCGAGCCTAATGATATAGAGCGATATAAGGACTCAGAACGGCTTGCTTATATTGACATGATACCCGTTAACTGGTGCGAAGAGCTGGGTACAGTACTCGCCAACGAAGAATGCGACGAATGGCGGGGCAAGGGATACAAAGTAGAAAAACGCCCCATGAAACAGTGGATGATAAGAATTACGAAGTATGCCAAACGCCTGCTTGAGGATCTTGAACTTGTGGACTGGCCCACATCAACTATGGATATGCAGAAACATTGGATAGGCAAAAGTAAAGGTGCCGAAATACTATTCCCCATAAAAAATTCTGAGGAGAATATACGAGTCTTTACTACCAGACCCGATACTATTTTTGGGGCTACCTATATGGTACTTGCTCCGGAATTGCCTATAGTCAGGGATATTACTACGGAAGATAATCGTAAAGCTGTGGAAGATTATATCCATCAGG
>CAYQTZ010000420.1:0-2786 GCA_964420565.1 uncultured Hyphomicrobiales bacterium | reverse complement strand
CAAAGCGGCGAAACTGCCGATACGCTTGCCGCTATCAAAGAAGCCAAGCTAAAAGGTGCTACAACTTTGGGTATTGTTAACGTCGTAGGGAGTTCAATAGCCAGAGAAACAGAAAGCGGTGTTTATATTCACGCAGGTCCAGAGATCGGTGTTGCCTCGACCAAAGCATTTACTTCGCAGGTAGCTGTTCTCACTTTGATAGCTCTTTTTATTGGTAGGATGAGGAATATCTCCATGAGCGAAGGCATAAAAATCGCAAGAGAGATGGAAAAGATCCCTTCTAAAATTGAAATGATATTAAATCAGGCAGATAAAATTAAAGAGATAGCTCTAAAATATAAAAATGTAAAAAATTTCCTTTATTTGGGCAGGGGATATAATTTCCCTATTGCATTAGAAGGGGCATTAAAACTGAAAGAAATCTCTTATATTCATGCAGAAGGTTATCCAGCCGCAGAAATGAAGCACGGACCTATCGCCTTAATTCATGAAGATATGCCGGTAGTATTTATAGCTTTGAAAGATGAGATATATGATAAAGTAGTCTCCAATATCGAAGAAGTAAAAGCCAGAAAAGGCAAAGTAATAGTGGTGGCAAACGAAGGCGATGAAGAAATTAAGAATTTCGCTGACCACGTAATCTATATTCCACAAACATTGCCTATGCTTTCTCCTGTTTTGTCTGTTATCGTTATGCAGCTCATAGCTTATTATATAGCTGTTGATCTGGGGTGTAATGTAGATCAGCCAAGAAATCTTGCGAAAAGCGTAACTGTAGAGTAATATATCTTGAATTAACGGATGGATAGGAAAATGTTTAAATATGATAAGATATGCCTGCTCTAAATATGTGCGAATTCAAGCCTTCGGAAGGCGAAGAAGCTTTTTGAAGGATACTAAAAATGTGGGGACTTACTACGCTATATCTTGGTAAGTGATTAGATAAAATAACTTCTCATTTTGCTAAGATTGGATTATGATGTGTTTACATTAAATATTTTCTTACCATCTAACTTCCATATTTTTCGTCGTGGGATATGTATTTGTTAGGTTCAAAACTCATTTTTGAATAAAAATCTTAATAAATAACAGTTTTAAACTCAATTTCAGTTGCATTATTGAAAAAATCAGTTTATTTTAATAAAATTATTTCAATTGATTGAAAATTTTATGAACTGAAAAAAGGAAGACAATATGTCCGGACACAGTAAATGGGCCAATATAAAGCACAGAAAAGGCCGTCAGGATGCAAAAAGAGGAAAAGTATTTACTCGAATTGGTAAAGAAATAACCATTGCGGCACGCGAGGGAGGTGGCGATCCGGAAGCTAATCCCAGATTGCGACTTGCCGTGCAAAATGGACGCGCCGTGAATATGCCGATGGATAATATTACACGCGCTATTAAAAAAGGCACAGGCGAGATAGAAGGGGTGAACTACGAAGAAGCTATGTATGAGGGCTACGGTCCTAATGGAGTTGCCGTTATTTTAGAAACAGTAACTGACAACAAAAAAAGAACAGTATCCGAGGTTCGTTCTGCCTTTACTAAACACGGGGGAAACCTTGGTGAGCCAAATTCCGTTGCATGGAATTTTGAACGTAAGGGAGTGATCACAGTGAAAACAGATGGAAGTAGCGAGGACGATATCTTGGAGCATGTACTTGAATCTGGTGCTGATGATATGGAATACAACGAAGAGTCATCACGAATTATTTGCTCTCCCGACAGCTTTTCGGAGGCAAATAAATATTTCGATAGCAGCGAGCTTGAAATCCAAGAATCTCAAATGGAATATATCCCACAAAATATGGTTAAGATCACTGATGTGAACGAAGCGCGTAAAGTGCTGAAATTTATGGAAATAATCGAAGACCTCGACGATGTGCAAAATGTTTTTGCCAATTTTGATATTGATGATTCTTTAGTTGAGCAGATAGCTTCTGAAGATTAACACTTTTTAACAGGATAAAAATAAGTTGCGAATAATTGGAATAGACCCCGGATCAATAATCTGTGGATTCGGGGTTATCGAAAAGCATAATAACGAAATAACAGTTATTGAACAGGGGGTTATCAAAGCCAGAAAGTTCAATAAGGATTTGAATATAAGACTAAAAGAAATATATGCAAGGCTTTATCAGGTTATTACCAGAACAAAGCCCGATACTGCCGCTTTTGAATCACTTTTTTATTCGAAGAATCCACAATCTCTGATGAAGCTCTCTCACGCCCGTGCTGCTGCTATTCTGGCTGCTGTGAATAACGATATACCTTTGCGAGAGTATAGCCCGAGTGAAGTAAAAAAAGCTGTAACAGGAAACGGTAATGCAAGCAAAGAGCAGGTTAGCTTTATGGTGAAATCCATTTTAGAGACCAAAGAAACACCTGAATTTTTTGATGTAACTGATGCTCTTGCTGTTGCTATATGCCATGCTTATCGAGGCAATAGCCCAAATTCTAACGCCAAATCATGGTCAGAATTCATTACGCAAAACCCCGATAGAATAGTAAATCATAATAAATAATGAAATAGTAAATAATTATCAGACAATAATACTATTTGTTGCTTATCATGGATTTACATACTGTAAGCATTTTCTCTGCCGATTTATCCCATGAAAAAGTTCTTGCCCACGTTACAGCACCTTCGCTTAGCTGTGTTCTTTTTTCTGCATTCTTTATTATATCAATAAGTAAATCTGATAATTCAATTATATTCCCATGTTCATAAAGCAATCCAAAAGGTTAGAAGTATCTTGAAAAAGGACCAGCTAGGCAATGAAG
>CAYQTZ010000419.1:0-2787 GCA_964420565.1 uncultured Hyphomicrobiales bacterium | reverse complement strand
CGTTTTACTTGAGCAGGAGCGGTTAACGAAAGCCACGGAAAGCCCATCCAATGTGTGGCACTCATTGAAGATAGTGTATAGATCAAGCAATGCCTGCGTTGGGTGCTGACCATTTGAGCCATCACCAGCATTGATTATTGGCACTGGCGATACTGCAGCAGCCCTTTTTGCTCCGCCTTCTTCGGGATGACGCAGTACAATGACGTCGCCATAAGTAGCCATGATACGAATTGTATCTTCAAGCCGCTCTCCATGTATCTCTGAGGAAAATTCCTGCGCCTGTTCTGTGGTGAGCTTTTTGCCTCCGAGACGGAACATCGCCGATTCAAAAGAAAATCTCGTCCTCGTGGAGGGTTTATAGAAAAGCGAGACCATTATCTTGCTCTCGTAATCTTTTGTACCTCCGCGGGCAACGATTTTCTTCATGTAATTCGTTCTGTCAAACAGTTCCATTAAAAGAGGAACAGTGAACTGTTGCGATTCTACAACGTGGTTTAGTTTCATTTTTATTTTCGTTATTATTATCTACAAATAATTAATTTTCTAAACAGCAATTATTCTACGGAACAATATGCGTCCCCTCTTTGCCTTCCAGAGCATCCATCAGGTATTCGTAAGAAGTGATGATCACTCTTTTTCCGCCATTTCTGATAAATCTGGCGGCAGACTCGACCTTAGGTCCCATACTGCCAGCAGGGAAATGCCCTTCAGCGTGATATTTCATTATCTCATCTACGCTTATCTCTTTCAATGCTTTCTGATCTGGCTTTTTGAAGTTCAGATAGACTTTGTCAGTATCAGTACTTATGATGAATAGATCTACTTCAAGCTCTTTGGCTAATAATGCAGAGGATCTGTCCTTGTCGATTACTGCTTCCGAGCCGATCACCTCGCCATTGTCTTTCACGACCACCGGAATACCCCCACCACCGAGAGCAATAGTTACGATACCCATATCAATCACTTTTTTGATAATGTCAAGCTCAAGTACTCTCTTCGGTTCTGGGGAAGCTACTACTCTACGGTAACCTCTTGCGGCATCTTCAACAATATCCCAATTCAGTTGTTTCTTTTTTGCTTCGGCAACCTCTTTGTCATAAAAGGGACCAATCGGCTTAGAAGGGTTTTGATAAGCAGGATCCTTGGGATCTACTTCTACCATTGTCGGTATAGTTGCAATCAATTTCTCTACATTCAGCTCCCTGAGTTCGTGTTCCAAAGCTCTTTGCAGCAGATATCCAATTTCGCTTTGAGTGGTGGCTACACACATATCGAGAGTATGCGTATAAACTTCCTTTGAAGCTCTTTCGGAGCGAAGCAAGGCAGCACCGACTTGCGGACCATTTCCGTGAGAGATGACCATTTCCCAGCCGTGGCTTATCATTTTTGCTATACTCGCTGCTGTAGCAGAGGCGTTGTGGTACTGCTCATTGAGCGTACCACGTTCACCTGCTCTGATCAAAGAGTTACCACCTATTGCTATTAATGCTTTTTGTGCCACTTAGCCCTCATTCTTCATCAGTTTAAACATAACAGCTTTTTGAGCATGCAATCTGTTCCCTGCCTCCTGAAATACTACAGAGTAAGGAGCATCAATAACTCCATCTGTAACTTCGTCGCCGCGATGTGCTGGCAGGCAGTGCATAAAGATAGCATCTGATTTTGCTTTAGCCATCAGATCTTCATTTACCTGATATGGCATGAATATTCTTCTTCTTTCGGCGGCTTCGGATTCCTGACCCATAGAAGCCCATACATCTGTATAAACAGCGTCTGCATTTTTAACTGCAAGAGCTGGATCGTGAACTACTTCAATTTTTGCACCAGTTGCTTTTGCATCTTCTGTTGCTGTATTAAAAGCGATCATATTTGGCTCGAAGCCACGCGGGCATGCTACTGTAACATCAACACCAAGGCGTGCACCAGCAAACATCAATGAATGTGCTACGTTATTGCCATCGCCTACATAAGTGAGTTTCAGCCCCTTAAGTTCGCCCTTGACTTCCTGAATAGTAAGAAAATCAGCCATCGCCTGGCAAGGATGCAAATAATCTGTAAGACCGTTAATAATAGGAATATTTGCAAATTTTGCCATATCTTCTACTATATTATGACCGAATGTGCGGATCATTATGCCCTCCACCATTCTTTCTAAGTTCTTGGCTACATCATAGACTGATTCTCTTTTACCAAGATTGATCTCTGCAGGCGAAAGATATATAGAATATCCACCGAGCTGTTGAATACCAACATCAAAAGATGTTCTGGTTCTTAGAGATGGTTTTTCGAAGATCAATGCAAGCGTTTTGCCTTTTAATGCATCGGAAAAACTCATTTTGTTGGCTTTCATTTGTATTGCCAATTCGAAAGAATCTAAAATCTCTTGCTGTGTAAAATCACGAACTGATAAAAAATCTCTTTTCATCTTACTTCTCCTGTTTTCAATATAAAAATAAAAAATTATTAAAGGTTGAATGATCTCAAAAAAAAACCATAGAATATGTCGCAATATCGGAACTAATAGTCGAAAAAGTCCATTAGACAGGTGCATCGGTCTGGTAGTGCTGAAATTGTATGATCTTGCTTGCCCTTGTTTTGGGCATATTGAATGGCGGCAAGGCAACATACAGGACTGTCGCTGTCTGTGAACAATCGTATGATATTGTTATGTTGCTCATTGCTAATCTTTTTAATTACTATACATTTATGCAAAATTACGAAATCTTGCTGATATAGAAAAATGAATTTATTAATATAACGAAAAAGATACACATTTATTTGGCATTT
>CAYQTZ010000418.1:0-2792 GCA_964420565.1 uncultured Hyphomicrobiales bacterium | reverse complement strand
GAATTGATGGCATCGAAGCAAATTCCGGCTCACTTGGTATGGGTATCGCAAAAGGAAAGGGTATGGCTTGGGCAAAAGATCTTTCTAAAAATAGTGGCAGAATATTTGTTTTGACTGGTGATGGTGAGTTTCAGGAAGGTCAGATATTTGAATCTTTGCAGGCAACTGTAAGCCAGAATGTCAATAATATAACTGTTATAATTGATAGAAATAAATTCCAGACAGATATGTTAGTTGATGAAGTAAATTCTATAGAAGACCTAACAGAAAAAGTCGCATCATTCGGCTGGCACGTAGAGAAATGTAACGGGCATGATTTCAAGGATTTAGAAAAGATTTTGAATAAAGTGCAGGATATTACATACAAACCAAAATTCATAATTGCTGATACTATCAAAGGAAAGGGCATCTCCTTCATGGAGCAGCCCTACAAATCAGATGATGGAATAACTATGTATAAATGGCACTCCGGCGCTCCCGATGATGAACATTTTGTCAATGGAGTAGAGGAACTTGAGCTTTATCTACACAAAAAATGCGAGGAGCTTGGGCTTGATACTATCAATTACATCGTTGCAGAAGAATACGAAAAAGCAACAGCAGGAGTAAGCTCTGAATTTGTAAAAAATGCCTATGGTGAAGCACTATGCGAGCTTGGCGAAACACATCCCGGGCTTGTTGTTATGGACGGCGACCTCTCGGCAGATTGTGGCTTGCGTCCTTTTGAGAAAAAATTCCCTGGTAGATTCATCGAAAATGGCATTGCCGAACAGGATATGGCATCCACAGCAGGTGGTATAGCGAGAATGGGCTTGTTGCCAGTAGTAAATTCATTTGGTACATTCCTTGCCTCGCGTGCCAATGAGCAGATATTCAACAATGCTACTGAAGAAACGAAGATCATATACACGATGCACTTTGCCGGATTGATACCTGCCGGACCGGGTAAATCTCATCAAAGCGTGAGAGATATATCGCTAATGGGAGCAATTCCAAACATGGTCATCATTCAACCCTGCAATGCTGTTGAAACAAAAGAAGCTACCCGCTGGTGCGTGGAGGAAGCAGAAGATAGCTGTACCCTTCGACTCGTAATTGGTCCATCACCGAGAGTAATTGATCTACCAGAGGACTATGATTTTGAGATCGGCAAAGGCAGTGTATTGATTGATGGCAGCGACGCTATCCTGTTTGCTTATGGTCCTGTAATGCTTCACGAAGCACTGACAGCCGCAGAGATACTGGAGCAAAATGGTTTCGAGCTTAAGGTAGTTAATATGCCGTGGCTCAATAGATTCAATGCAGAATGGCTAACACAGGTTACTGATAATATTGACAGGATTTTTGTTCTCGAAGATCACTCAACTTTCGGAGGGCTTGGCGATTCACTCTTATATGAATTGATACAGCACAGAGATATGACAGGCACACAATTCCAGAAATTCGGGTTGGATGAATACCCGGAATGTGGAACTCCGCCGGAAGTTCTGAAATACCATAGACTAGATGGAAAATCCCTCGCTGAAAGGATACTCGGGAAAGAGATCGTTGAAAATATGAATACAAAAAGTAGATATACAGAAGATGCGCCGCAGTAATTCGGATATATTTTATGGAAACACCCCCTGCCCCCTCTTACAAAGAGGGGGAAAATCCAGTGGTATCCCCCTCTTGCAAGAGGGGGTTGGGGGTGTTGTCTGATATATATCCTAACTATAACAATAATTTCATTAAGGAGAAAAAAAATGGCTAATACGTTAAGTTTGAATCAGGATTACCCAATCATAGAGGAATCGAAAAAATTATATGACAGAGCAGATAAGCTGATACCGAATTTTACGCAGACTCTTGCCAAAGGTCCTACTCAGCATATAAAAGGAGTTGCTCCGATGTATCTGCAAAAAGGTCTCGGCTGCCATGTCTGGGATGTTGATGGCAATGAATATATTGATTATACGATGGGCGTTGGTCCGTTATCTCTTGGCTATCGCTATGAAGCGATCAAAAGACAGCTCGAGGATGGTATCACATTCTCTCTCATGCATCCTTTGGAAGTGGAAGTGGCAGAGCTTATTAGAGAGATAATACCAAATGCAGAATCCGTCAGATATTCAAAGATAGGCAATGATGTAACGACTGCGGCAGTTCGTCTGGCACGTGCCTATACGAAAAAGAACACTATACTGTGCTGCGGCTATCATGGATCGCAGGACTGGTACATCGCAGTTACGGATTGGGACAAAGGTATCCCCGAATACACAAAACAGCTCACATATACATTTAATTATAACGACATTGATTCTTTCATAAACTCCATAGATGATGATACGGCAGCGGTTATTCTCGAACCAGTCGTATTCGACGAGCCCAAAGATGATTTCCTCCACAAAGTCCGTGATTTATGTACCGAAAAGGGTATCATATTAATTTTCGATGAAATGTGGACAGGATTCCGTATGGCTCTTGGCGGAGCTCAGGAATATTTTGGAATAAAGCCGGACCTTGCTACATATTCAAAAGCTATTGCCAATGGAATGCCTATTTCTGTTCTGACTGGCAGATATGATATTATGAAATTAGTCGAAAAAGAAGTATTCTTTTATGGCACTTTTGGCGGCGAGGCATTATCTTTGGCAGCAGCAAAAGCAACTATTCACGAGTTAAAAGAAAAGAATGTGCCAGCATATCTTGCTCAGCAGGGAAAAAAGCTGAAAGATGGCTATAATCAAAGCGCAGAAAAACTTGATATGCCCTACACAAGTGCCAAGGGATATAATTTCAGGTCTCTAATG
>CAYQTZ010000417.1:2606-2813 GCA_964420565.1 uncultured Hyphomicrobiales bacterium | reverse complement strand
TGCGATTCTCAGAATCTCTAAATTTTGAGGTTTTTTATACTGATCTCATTCATTAAAAGGATAAATTATATCATCAGCCACAAAGCTTTCCAAATTATCTGGGTCCTTCGTGAAATAATCCGCCTGATAATGCATATAGTCAGCCTGGAACTTTTCAAAACCAAACCCAAACACAGGTCTGTCTTTTATCATTCCGGCACTCACTTT
>CAYQTZ010000417.1:0-2562 GCA_964420565.1 uncultured Hyphomicrobiales bacterium | reverse complement strand
AATAAAAACCTGCTAATAAAACTCCAACAAGGATAGTCACTCCAAATCCGGCTAAAACCTTCCTGGCCTTTGAATTAAAATAACATAATAATAATCTACTGTGTATTGAAAATTCATTTACACCTATGTATGCTGAAGAAATAATAATAGCAAGCCAGGAAGCGCGGGAACGAGTGGCAGGGATTACTAATAAAATCGCGATTATCGCGGCTAATGAAAGGTACTTTTGAAAACATTGTTTTACTATTGCCATAGTTTCAGGGCGGTTTAGGGTGGCAGCATAATTTATTACCCCGTTTTTAAATCTGGCTGGAGCTGTTTTAATTGCTTTGACTGAGAAAAATCCGGGTCTAAGGATATTTTTCACAATGATTTTTATATGATCTTGAAAATCAACCGAAACTTTTCTGTTTTTCAAGTACAGAACCAAAGCAATTGGAAAAATGATGGATAAATAGCCGGAGTAAGGTCCAGGATTGAAGAAACTGCCGGTGATATTAAACAAATGGTGGTTTGAAGGGTAAATATTATATAGCTGCAGGTTGCCAAAAACAGCCTGAATGATTCCTGAAACAAGAAGTGAATAAATAAAATATTGGTAATATTTTGATGGGATGCATCGTAGGATAATATAGAATATACATAGGACTATTAGTTGATAATATTTTAGGGTAACCCCGCCCATTTCTGAAACAAGCAAACGATTTAGGCTTACATAGCCTACAAATGCAAATAATGCCATGTCCAGCCAGCTTAACCCGAAAGATTTCACTTTGCCTGATCCGAACAGAATGATTAAGGTTTGAAGTAACATTAAAACTCCTGTTACTGCCGCGAAAAGAATTGTTTTTTCTGTGATATAGCTCTTGAAGAGCTTATGAGTGTCGTAGAAGGGGATGTATATTATTAATATACAGATGATAGCTATTGAGAGAATGCATATGTACCTTGTTAAGGATTTCATGGTTTCATAATTGAGTAAGCGTAGGTTTAAAAAAATTATAGTTTTAGATCACAAGCTTTTTTCAGTTTGTATTTCATCAGCACTAAGCTTTTTAGAATTCCGTAGTCCAATAATTCAAGTTCATTCCTAAAACATCTGATATACATTATAAAACAATTAATAAATTCAATATTAATAAGATAGGATCGATGAATTCTTAAAAAAGCAGAGCCAAGCATGCTCTCAAAATAGGATATATTATTACAGAGTAGAAGCGTGTCGTTTTGTCCTCTAATCTTAACATATGTGTAATTCCCTTCAGCTATACAATACTCTATTTCATTGCTTATAAGCTTTACATATCGACCATTATTCCTCGATATCATTTCAAATGAGATTTTAGAAAGTTCCATAATACTGTTGTTTTTTAAAGGTCAATTATTAGCTTCATTTCTTCTCTAATTTCCTTTATCGCTGTTGATTCAACTTTTGCCTGTTTTGACATTAGCTCTTTGGCGGTTGATTTTGCTTTTTCTATTTGTCCAGATTCCTGGTACATCTTTGCGAGCAGGTATTTTGGATAAAACCTGTTAGGGATCATGTAATGCGCTTTCATATATGCTGCCTCAGCGTTTTTGTATTCTGTTAAGTTTTTGTAACAGTCTCCAAGGGTAGTGTAAAGAATAGTGTTGGTCTGGTATTTTTCAGCTTGCCGAAGAATTTCAATTGCTTTTATGTATTCAGCCGCCATTGCAAGGGCCTTCCCGTACATGATCAGAAATTCACCATCAGCTGATAATTCCTTTGATGCACTTTTGTAACTATCAATGGAGGATTTATAATCTTCATAATTGTACAATAGGTATGCTTCGTCCCAGTTGCAATATGCCTGGCGCAAATTTTTAACAGACGGGTAAATAATTATTAATAAGGCTATTGAAATAACCTGAAATACTACTTTTATTGTTTTGGAAAACCGGATTCCTAAGCCGGTAAGGTTAATCTCAAGCATCCCTTTTTTAGTCGCACTCTGCTGCTGAGCAGCAATTGCTAAAAGAATTACTGCCGTAACCATTATTGGAAGTATTTCGGATGGATATGAAAAAAATGCAAACACTGCAAGGGATAATAGGCCGGCTTTAGCAATTATGATGTATAAATCGAACCTGTCTCTGTTTAGCAAAATGACTATCATAACAATTGAGATCAGGAGCATACATCCTAAAATTCCCTGCTCGGTAATTATTCTGATGTATTCGTTAAACGGGTAGGTGATATTGTCAGCATAATAACCATCTTCACTTTCAGGAAAGTTCTGAAAATAATCGGCCTGGTAATTCATATAATGTGCCTGGAATTTATTGAACCCATGGCCAACAACCGGCTGATCCTTTATCATATTTGCGCTTACCTTCCATATAAGAAGGCGTCCATCGGCAGAATCTTTCTTTAAGCTATAAACAGCAAACCCACTTGCAGCCAGTATGATGCAAACCAACATTGCTGAGACAATCTTTTTCCACAAAGTATTAAGGTAGAGCTCTATTTTTTTTCGGATTGGATATAACAAGTAAATCAGATAGATTGAGGATATCAATACAGCCATCCATGAGGCCCTC
>CAYQTZ010000416.1:0-2819 GCA_964420565.1 uncultured Hyphomicrobiales bacterium | reverse complement strand
AGAAATTGATTGTGTTATCCATATGGGTGCTTGCACAGTAACCACAGAAAATAACGCTGATTACGTTATGGACAACAACCTGAATTACAGCATCGAGCTCGCTCAGTTCGCTGTGCAAAACAATATTAGATTTATCTATGCCAGCAGCGCCGCTTCTTATGGCAATGGCGAAAATGGCTATTCCGACAATGAATACGATAAACTAAGACCTCTTAATATTTACGGATATTCCAAACATCAATTCGATAAATGGGCTATAGCTAATAAATTAAATGAAAAATTCACAGGGCTTAAATTCTTTAACGTCTTCGGACCTAATGAATATCACAAAAGCGAAATGGCTAGTATGGTCTATAAATCTTATCATCAGATCAAGGATACTGGAAAAGTAAAACTTTTCAAATCCAACCATCCTGACTATGCCGATGGCGAGCAGATGAGAGATTTTATATACGTCAAAGATGTAATAGATGTAATGTGGGAAATTTATAAAGATGCCAATATCGCAGGGATATTCAACCTTGGCACAGGTAAGGCACGAACATGGAATGACTTGGTTGCTGCCGTATTTAAAGCACTCGGCAAAAAGCCAAGCATAGAATATATCGAAATGCCCGAGAATCTGAAAAAGCAATACCAGAATTTCACACAGGCAGAAATGCACAAATTGCTTTCTAAGATCAATTTCAAATTCTCCACTTTAGAAGATAGCATACAAGATTATGTTACAAACTATTTAGAGAATGACTGGCAATACTTATAATTTTATCTAAGTAATAATGAAGGTTTCTTATAATGGCAACATTAAGAGATATAAGTTTAAGAATAACAGGTGTAAAAAACACTGCGAAAATTACTCAGGCAATGCGGATGGTTTCCGCCGCCAAACTAAGAAGGGCTCAAAATAAGATTATCTCTGCCAGACCTTATTTCAGCCAGATGGAAGATATTCTTGTCAATCTGGTTGATTCCGTTGGCGAAGAATATTCGCATCCCCTTATTCAAAAACGAAAAGAGATCAAAAATATATGCTGTATTGTAATATCAGCTGATCGCGGGCTATGCGGTAGTTTTAACAATGGACTGTACCGCTATATCTCCCATTTTGTAAGCGATAATATTCAAAAGGAACATCCCGATGCAAATATTCACTATATTTCCGTCGGGAAAAAAACCGTTGGTAATTACAGAAATAAAAATGTATCCGTTATCAAAGAATATGAAAATATTTTTCAGGATCTAAGCTTTGAAATAGTTCGTGAGATAAATACAATTGTCAAAAATCGCTTTACTAATGGCGATATTGACAAAGTCTATCTCTTTTTCAATGAATTCAAGAATCTTCTGAAGCAACCACCGGCGTACTATGTGCTGCTGCCAATAGAGCCACAGCCCGAAAAGCCCGTAGATGAAGACGACAATACACCAAAGCCAGAAGCAATTGAATCAATAAGCAATATTGATTATATCTTTGAGCCAGGGCAGAAAGAGATATTAGATGAATTGCTGCCAAAAAATCTCGATATTCAACTATGGAGAGCTTTGCTTGAATCCAATGCAGCAGAGCAAGCTGCACGTATGATGGCTATGGAAAATGCTACCAGCAACGCTAATGACTTAATACGCCATCTGCAAATGGTATTCAACAAAAAACGTCAGGAAGCTATTACTACCGAAATGCTTGAAATCGTAAGCGGAGCGAATGCGTTAGGTAATGTATAGCATAAATTAATGCTTTTTGTAAAAGGGGGTGCCTTTGGGTATCCCTTTTTTTTTCTTAAACACATTTTAAATTTGGATTATTCGTTTAAATTTACTATTCATATGCTTCGATATTAATAAAATATTCATTTAAATGAATTTATTATTGATATTTTTGAAAAAATTAAAAATTCAGCTTGCAAACTATAAATCTTTACAATATTTTTGCGGCTTGAATAGTTATGAATATTGAACGAAGAATTATATTAGAAGGAGTTCTATGTTTTGGACACCCGAATTAGCTCAGTTCCTTGAAGATGCACCATGGCCTGCTACCAAAGACGAATTGATAGATTATGCAAACAGATCAGGTTGCCCCTTTCAGGTAATCGAAAACTTATATGAGCTGGACGATACGGATGAGTTAATCGAAGGTATGGAAGACCTTTGGCCCGAATACGAAGATATGTCGAACGAAGAGTATTTTTACAACGATGACGAAGAAGAGCAATATTTTTAACTCTAATCGATCATTTTTTTGACTTGCACTTAAAATAATTCAGATTTATTGCTTATATTCAATCTGAATAATTGTTTTTATAAATAGAGCTAATGGCAATAATCAAATGCACAAGCATATTAATATATCTTATATAATTTATGTCATAGCCCTTTATTTTTACTTTTTCAATACCCCTGTTGTGGCTCAGGAAGCTGACACTACAGGGCTTATCCCCTCGTCTGCAAATATTTACATGTACGAAATTGGGGAGATAAGATTTGTAGGCAATGAAGCTTTCCCTAAAAGCGTATTAATTAGAAATATCTCATTAAGTGAATCCTCACGAAGCATACCACATAAGCTATATGAATATTTCTTTGAGAATATACGCCATACTTATATACCCAAACCAGTTAAACTATCATTAAAAACAGCTCTAAATTCGATGGCAGACGAAATTAACTACTTCGATGAAATTAAAGCCGAAGAAGATATTGGCAATCTATCAAGATTCTATTATCAACATGGATTCCACGATGTTCAGGTTAATTATTCCTTCTCTGCTGACCACGAAGAGGAGATCAATATTCTACAGTTTAATATTAGTGAAAATAGC
>CAYQTZ010000415.1:0-2822 GCA_964420565.1 uncultured Hyphomicrobiales bacterium | reverse complement strand
TATAAAAAGCGTACTGATTGATATAGAACAATATAGAAAAATCGAACCAATAATTCTTGATCATGCCTTGGGCGAAGCTATGATAGAAATTGAAGATGAGGAATCGATCGGTTTAGATGATGCTTTAAAACTTATCAATAATGAATCATGATAGTCAAGATTAAGAAAAAAGCAATCAAAGATATTCAAAAAATACCAGAGGTATATAAAGAAAATATCATTTCGTTCATATTCAATGATTTAAAAGAATCTAAGAACCTTGGAGAAATCCCGGATGCCGTGAAATTGAAAGGATTTGTTAATTATTATAGAGTTCGCATAGGACCATACAGAATTGGTTTCAAATATCAAGATAACCAGATGATAATTTATAGAATCATGGATCGAAAAGACTTATACAAGTACTTTCAGTAGTTCTTTGATACGAAATAAACAAGCGAATTAATAAGCAGATGTAGTCCATCTGCCAGATGGACTACATCTTTCTGGTTTTGAAAATATGATTTCCTCTCGGGGAGGTTTACTAGCATTGAGAAACTTTCAAATTGAATTTGGAAATATGTGGATTATCTTCTATATTACGTATATACATTGTGTATTTATTTGAGGTGAAAATGGAGACTATAGCAAGAAAGTGGGGAAATAGTATAGGGATTCGGCTTCCAAAAGTGTTTGCCAAAGAATTAAAAATAGATGATGGCGTAAGAATTGATATGCACATCGAAAATGGCAGGATTTTTTTGCAGCCAAAAACTCTACGGCTTGATAAACTGCTGTCGCAAGTTACTGACCAAAACAAGCATGGAGAAATATCTACAGGGAAACCTAAAGGAAATGAAATATGGTAGATGAGCATTATGTTCCATCTCGTGGCGATATTGTTTGGCTTGACTTCGATCCCCAGAGTGGTTACGAGCAAAAAGGCAGAAGACCAGCAATTACAATCTCGCCAAAAGAATATAACGAAAAGGTTGGTCTTGGTCTTTTTTGTCCAATAACGAGTAAAATTAAAAGGTATCCTTTTGAAGTAGAGCTAAGATCAGAGATCAAAACAAAGGGGGTTGTATTAGCAGATCAGATAAAAAGTCTTGATTGGAGATATAGAAATGCGAAGTTTATTGAAAGTGTTCCGAAGGAAATCATTAATAAAATACAGGAATTATTAGCATTATTGATATGGTAAATTTGTTTTACTATTGTTCTTTGACACAAAGGAAGACAACCGCTTAAGTTGGATTGGTAAGGAGAATGGACTTTATAACAGATGTAGTCCATCTGCCAGATGGACTACATCTTTCTGGTTTTGAAAATATATTTTTCTTTCTGCAAGGTTTACATCTATTGATCCGCTACCCCACTCGTGGGTGTGGGAGGAGTATTATGAGTGGACGAGGTATCAGAATCTAAAAATAAAATGAATCTCACTATTTTTCGTTTTAACAATTATGGCTGTAACACAACAACATATTGACAAGGCAATCGAATTGGCAAAAGAATATGGAGCCACCAAAGTTCTACTTTTTGGCTCTGCACTTACAGACCCTAAGAATGCTAATGACCTTGATATTGGAGTATTTGGTATTCCTGACGAACACTTCTTTCAATTTGGCGGTACACTTGATATTGAGCTTGGTTTTAATGTTGATGTAATCCCACTTAAACAAAAATCTCCTTTTGTTGAGTATATAATTAAGCACGGGAAATATATATATGAGTCATAAAGAATTAACACAATTAATTGATATTGAGTTCTTTAGTATCGAAAGCACATTATCATCAATAAATGAGTTATTCATAATGATCGGAGATGATGAACCAGATAAATTTCAGATTGCAGCATTGTCAAAGTTTATAAGCGATGTTTATAATGGCATAGAGAATATATTAAAGAGGTTTTGCAAATATTTGAATATCAAACTACCAATCGGTGGTTTTTATCATACAGAATTGCTCTTAATGTTTTCTAATGGAAATAAATTTGAATGCCCTATATTATTTGATGATGAAATATTTGATTATTTTAAAGGAATATTAAAGTTCAGACACTATGTTATACATGGATATTCTTTTCAAATAGATTGGCAAATGATAAATTCTTCTGCCATCCAAATTGAGCCAATGGTTAAAAGATTCAAAGAAAATATTAGAGTATTATTGTTGAATAATAAAAATGAATAACCTGAGTTCTTTGACACTAAGGAAGATAACCGCTTAAGCTGGATAGGGAAGGAGCGGGATAAGGAATCCCAACCGGGAAGACTGCTTTTTCTAAATATTATAAATATTCTCTTATATCGGCTTTATTTAATTCACAATCTCTTAGTATCTTTGATAGCAGGCCTGGTCCAATATCTTCGTTAGAATGAACAGGGATAACGGTAGATCTCCCATCGCTGTGTCTAAGAAAATGATGGCTGCCTTTTATTCTGACTATGCTAAAGTTCATTTTCTCAAGAATACTTATTAACTTTTTACCGCTTAATACAGGGAAATCGCTCATACTTCCATTTCAAGTTTTTGCATTCCAATAAAGTTTAGCCCTGTATTCTCTTCGCTTTCTACTTCGAGGCACAGCGTAAGCACTTCTTTGATTCTTACAAGTAGTTCGTCGAGAGATTTTGCTTGTGTGTAACAATTCTTTATGCCGGGAACTGTTCCAACGTAATATCCCATCTCGTCTTGCTCAATTATAAGTGGATACTCTTTTTTCATCTGTTCACTCCTAAATTTTTTAAATAAACGAAATTGGATTGAGATTATTTAGTTTATCTTTATGGTAAATTATATCCCTGCATTAATTATTTATTGGGAAATGACAATCG
>CAYQTZ010000414.1:0-2840 GCA_964420565.1 uncultured Hyphomicrobiales bacterium | reverse complement strand
AACTCATATAAATTCTTCAAAGATAAGTTAAATGAAACTAAAAAAGAAGGCAGGATAATGTCTTATGATTACTCTTTGATAATCGAGCATGAAAAGAGACATTTCTATGCAGCAATCAATCCACACTTCAATAAAGGAGAATTCCTCGGTTTTGTTATTGTCGCTATTGATGTTACTCAGAATAAACTGGCTGAAGACGCATTGAAGGAAAACGAGCTTCTTTTACAAAGAGTTATTGACACAGCTCCGCTAAACATAACTTATCTGAATAATGAGTATAAATATTTAATGGTCAATGATCAGTATTGCTCTTCGATGGGAATATCAAAAGACAGATTACTTGGTGAGCATATTGGGAATATTCTTCCTGAAGATCAACTGAATAACGTAAAGAAAAGGTTTGAAGAAATTATTGCGACAAGATCATCTATGACTTTTGATTATCAAATGGTGATTGATGGTGTGAATAGACACTTCTATGCTGCTATGAGTCCACACTTTTCTTCTTCAGGAGAATTTTTGGGCATGGTCAATATCGGTTTTGATATTACACAGATCAGGGAAGCTCAGGAAGCTTTGAAAATAAGTCAGGAGAGATTCCGCAAGCTTACTCAATCCGCTCAGGATGCAATAATAATTATAGATAACAATGGATTAGTTACATTTTGGAATGAGGGTGCTGAAAAAATATTTGGCTATACTTCTGAAGAAGCTATTAATAAGGACGCTCACGACATGATTACTCCTCAGAAATATCACGAAAGATTTCAGCATGGGTTTACTGAATTCCAACAAACTGGCTCAGGTCCTGTGATAGGCTCAATTCAGGAACTTACCGCAAAAAGAAAAGATGGGTCTTTGATAGATATCGAGCTATCAATAGCAGCAGTAGAAGTAAAAAATAACTGGCACGCTATTGGAATTGCACGCGATGTTTCCGAAAGAAAAATGCTCGAAAATGATCTAAAAGTTGCCAAAGAGAACGCCGAAGCCGCAAATAAAGCAAAATCCGAATTCCTTGCAAATATGAGCCATGAAATACGAACGCCGATGAACGCTATTATTGGCTTTTCCGAGCTGCTACTTGAAAAGATACAGGACAGCCAGCAAAGAACTTTTGCCGAGGCAATTTCCTCGAGCGGCAGTAATTTGCTGAATATTATCAACGATATTCTTGACCTGTCCAAAATTGAAGCAGGCAGGATAGAGCTGGATTATAATTATATTGATCCAATAAAACTTTTCGAAGATGTAGAAAAGATATTTTCGCTGAAAATTGCAGAAAAGGGCTTAGATTATATTTTAGAGATTGATCAAGATATGCCCTCTGCTCTGATAATAGATGAGATAAGGCTCAGACAAATACTTATTAATCTGGTCGGTAATGCGCTGAAATTCACTGACGATGGTTATATTAAGTTAGCAGTACGAAAAGAATATGTTGATGATAAAAAAAGTATAGATCTTTTCATTAAGATTGAAGACTCAGGCATAGGTATTCCTGAAAGTGATCAGCAGCTTATATTTGATTCATTCCGCCAGCAGTCAAGCCAAAGCACTAAAAAATATGGAGGAACCGGACTTGGCTTAGCTATTACTAAACGATTAGTAGAGATGATGGGTGGCAGCATTACTTTAGAAAGCAAGTTGGGCGAAGGGTCTGTGTTTTCTGTGGAATTAAAAGATATACCAATGGCTTCTACTTATGAATTGGCTAATAATGAAGATGAGATAATTGACGATAGTATTATCTTTAAATCATGCAAAATACTTGTGGTTGACGATGTTAAGCTGAACCGTGAATTAGTTAAGGAATATCTTAGTGGCAGAGGTTTGATAATCGAAGAAGCAGTAAATGGTTTCGAAGCCATTGAGAGAGCTAATGAATTTATGCCTGATCTGATTCTAATGGATATGAAAATGCCTGATATGGACGGATACGAGGCTTCCCGTCGCATGAAAGATGATTCGAATATAAAGCATATACCAATTATTGCCCTTACTGCCTCAGCAATGAAAGGCGATGAAATAAAAATAAAAGAAGCCGGCTGCTTGACCCATCTTGCTAAGCCTGTGGCTAAACATTCTTTAATAAAAGAACTCATGAAACATCTTAAATATGAAACTGAATCTGACAGAAATGAAAGAACGCTGACTTCGAAATTAGTGGACTTAATTCCTAATAAGAATAAAATTAAAGATATTTCGGGTTTAATTGATAAATTAGAAAAGGAATTTATACTAAGAATTAGTAAATTGAGAAATAATTTGATAGTGGGTAAGATAAATGTTTTAGTAATTGATTTGATAAAAATTGCTGAAGAGCATAATTCAATAGCTTTACAAAAATATGCTGAGGATCTGAGTAAAATGTCACAGGCATTCGATCTTCCCGGTATCCGGAAAATTCTGGATTATTTCCCGGATTTTGTTAATAAATTTAAATCGTAGATATAGCGGTGTTCAATATGAATAAAAGAAAACCTTTAATACTAATAGTAGATGATGTATCAAGAAATCTGAAGCTTCTCGGATCAATTCTATATGATAAAGAATATGAAATTGCTATGGCAGATAGCGGTAAGGAAGCCTTACGGATACTTACAGAAATTTCTCCTGATCTGATATTGCTTGATGTTATGATGCCTGAGATGGATGGTTATGATGTCTGCAAAGTATTAAAGAAAAATACAAAGACGGCTTCAATTCCCGTAATCTTTCTTACAGCTAAGAACGAAAGTGAGCATATAGTTAAAGGTTTTGAATACGGGGCATCAGATTTTATAACCAAACCATTCAATGCCAATGAACTTCTATCGAGGGTAAGAACTCATATTGCT
>CAYQTZ010000413.1:0-2841 GCA_964420565.1 uncultured Hyphomicrobiales bacterium | reverse complement strand
CTATGTTTATGGAGCTATAGGAGCAGGGTGGTACAATACCAGCTACACTTATAATAGTAGTGTATTAGGGATTGAGATTTCTTCAAATACAAAACAGGAATTCGGCTTTCACTTTGGCGGAGGAGTGGAACTACCCATTGGGACATTAGGTAAGCTCGTTGGAGATTTGCGATATGTTTTCCTGGATTATGATTTCGAAGAATTCCCAGGGAGCGAGAATGTCGATGCTGATTTCTATGTCTTTACAGTAGGACTTTTATTCAATTTATAATTAATCAAATAGTAAAATTTAGAAAGGGTGATACAATGTTATTCTACATCGCAGTTATTATAATCATATTGTGGCTTCTCGGAATGTTAAGCTCATATACTATGAGTGGTTTTATTCACATCTTACTTGTAGTAGCAGTAATAATGATATTGGTAAGATTGATACGAGGTCGTTAGATGCTTTAATCTAAGCTATATGCTTAGATTTTGAAAAAATGAAAATGAAATGGAAAAAAATTATATAAGTCTTTAGTTATAATTTTGTTAGTGGTCTTAGCGATATCCTTACTATTTATCAGTTGCTCTTACTGTAACAATAAATAACTAAAGGAGTAATAGGAATCTGATTTAGTAGTGGTATCAGTTGGATGTGGTTACTTGCTTTAATTTTTCTTATTCTGAGTTTTTTCTTGGAAGGATACTATTATTAGTGGAAAATAAATGAAATAGCAACGTAAAAAACGAATACACAAATACTACATAAATGATCTGAAAAGATTTCAGAAAATAGATGAAAATCGAATTATTAAATGTTTTATTCAATTTTTTAGAATAGGAGTACACAATGAAAACAACAAACCATTCGTTAGCATTTCTCGCTACAATGGTTATTACAGGGCTAATAATGATGTATGGGATGCCTTCAAAGAATATGTTTCTGGCGTTAACGAAATTAAGGTATATTTAGCAAATGATCTTAATACCGGAGTCATAAAGGCAATTGCGACCATATCCCGCAAAGTTGTCAGCGACGGTGATATGCTCAAATATTCGATTAAGAATATGAGGATAGCCATCGACAAAGCAAGAATAGAAATGTCGCAAGACAGTAAGTAGTTTTTTAATTAAAAAAATAATAATCACTAATTCTAAAAGGTATAATTATGAGAAACATTCTAATTGTATTACTGATCGCGACTTTTGTCATGATCATCGCAGGTTGTTCCGAATCTACATCTCCAGCAAAAGACCCGGAACTTAAGATTGTAGGAGAGATGAATAACCCAACAGTCAAGCTTCTGTCATCTATCAAGAAACACGATGACATTTCATCTGAAACTATAGATTCTATAAGAATAGTTAAGATTAGAATATTAGTATCAGAAATGAAAGTTTTCGTTGAGAATGAAAGTACTTCAGCAGGCAAAGTAATGAAATCCGAACCATTTGTCTATGACATCACAGGATCAGGCAATGAAGTTCAGTTGGCTGAAGGTATTGTAACTATTGGTAAATATGATAGGATCAAATTTGAATTTCACAGGTTTAGCGAATATGAAGCTAATCAATATCAAACCGAGCCTGACTTTATCGATTTTGCTACTGCAGACAGATATTCCATCCTTATAGAAGGAATCACATATTCTAATGGAGATCCATCGATTTTTACTTTTAGATCGAAGGCAACTTCCAATTTGTTTTTAAATCTGGATCCTCCTATAAATATAAGTGGTGGATCTAATACAAAAATATCAATACAGTGCGACCCGAATGATATTTTTATTAAATGGAATTCAATACTTGATCCGAACGACCCAGCTAACGCTAAAGATATCGAAAATTCTTTGATAAATACTATTAAAGCAATGAAAAAGTAAAGGTAATAACAAACACTATTAAGTGGAGTACTTTGTATTACGATCAAACTACTTCACTTATAGATCACAATCATAGAAAGAAGAAATTTTTAATTAATAATTATTAGAGGGAATTAAGATGAAAATGTTTAAAATATTAGTATTAGCAATAATCATATTTATTATGTATGTACCGGAATCGAAATCTTTTGCGCCAAAGGGAAAAGACTTTGGTTTGGGAATAATTATAGGAGAGCCAACTGGAATCACTGCCAAATACTGGACAACCAGCGACAATGCTTTTTGCTTCAGCTTGGGTAATTCTTATTTAGGTACTTTACGGCTCGGTATTGATTATATTTGGCATTTCAATGCGTTCAATTCCAATGTAGTATCGCTTTATGCAGGACCCGGCATAGCGGTTGGCTTCGGAGAAAGTAGCGGATGGATTTATACCAAAAAGGATCAGAAATGGTACAAAACAGGAGACGAGATTGGTTTGGGAGCTCGTGGCGTGTTCGGAATAAATTTAATTCCACGAAATACACCATTGGAATTGTTTGGAGAAGTAGGGATCTTAGTCGGGTTTGTTCCTGGCACATATTCCAATGTAGAGGGATCTCTCGGATTCAGATTTTATTTTTAAATAATGGAAAGCAAAAGAAATTTAATAAATAATTTGCTTTTGTACCCTGAGTTACCCGATACATTCGGGAGCATGTAGATACATAGAGACTCATACTGAAAAATGCAGCATCAAAGCGGTTCGGTCTGCTGACTGTAGCAGCTTTGTTGTCGAGAGAGTGTAATAAACGATTAGTTAAACTCTAACTGGAGTACGTAAATTAGAATCGCTTAAATCAAGGTTTTACTTGACTTTAAGCGATTTTTTTATGATATAAGATCATTGCAAAACCAAAGAAAATCCCCTATGTCCTTTTTTCCCGACAAGTCGGGATCTTCGATAAAAAAGGGGGATTTTATCTTACTTCCC
>CAYQTZ010000412.1:0-2846 GCA_964420565.1 uncultured Hyphomicrobiales bacterium | reverse complement strand
TAATATTTGAAATGACAGTAGCTGTTACGCTGCCTCCATAAGGGAGGACTTAAGAGGGATTAATTTTAGGATCTTCCAATGATTTTAATATATTATTACGGGTAAATCTATAGATGATCATAGCCCAATCATGATCATTTTGTGAGTTTATAGCATCAAGAAGCTAATAGAGAATTAGCATTAAATGAATAGAACCGCTTAGATTATATTAATTATAAAAAAATATTCAATCTGAGATATTCTTTTGGACTATATAAATAATATAGCTTTCGGGGTTTTGTAATTTCTCCCGGTAAAGATTTATTCATTGATATTCATTTATTATTTGAACAATATAGAAACTATTCATATATAAAAGCTTAGCTATAGCTTAGGATACAATGACATCATGCTCATGCCAAGTATATTTTGATATACATTGTCTTGTCAGAGATCGTTCAAACACCAGTTTCTTAACATATTTCTTCGTTAATAATTGAAAAAATAAATAAATTAATAATAAACTTTGAAAAGATATTTGTAAATCCGAATATATTTTGTTATTTTTCATTTTTGAGAAGTATTCTTGTCAGGAACAAGAATATGTTTTCATATTATAAATGAACATAAATATTTTTAAATTGTTAAATTTTGAATTGGAGGAACCATGTTGAAACTGAGCTTTATCACTAAGATTGGTGTTGGCTCGCTTTTACTGGCTTTTGTTCTTTTTGCATCGAGCTGCACCAGTATGATATCAGAGGAACAATTGCAACAGTTGAAAGAACTGAGAAAGCAAGAGCGTAGTCTCACAGAAATGATTGATAAGAAAAAACAACAAAAATCCCGCTTAGAGCAAGAGCTCAAATCCAGACAAGCCGAATTAGATGACTGCCAGAAAAAGAAAGAATTCGTACAGGACAAACTTTCCAAATGGCCTGATATTTGGCCGGATTACAAGCCGGAAAGCAAATAATTAATGTTCTTTTCAATTGTTTTTGAAATTTCTTATGGAGAAAAAAATGAAAAAAATCATATATCTACTACTTTTTATTGTGGCTTGCTCTCTTGCCACTGTTAATTCAAATGCTCAAAAACCTGACCATGAATTGACCGAAGAAGAAGCATTACAAAGAATCGAAGAATTTCAGTTCAGAGTTGGCAATCTAACCGATGCTCTCGAAGACCTTGATGCTGACATTATTAAATTAGAAGCTGATCTTGAATCAACGAAATTAGCTTTAAAAGAATGCAACGAAGCTCTATACGCAATGCTCGGTGTAACAGATGAGGATATTATTGCTTACCGCCAGGAACTCGGCATTATTGAAGGTAAGATCAGAAATATGCAGCGTCTATCCAACGATGAGCTAGCCGACAGACAAGACGAAGTCAAAGCTTTGGAAAATGATCTTAACGCTTTGAGAGGCATAAAAATGGCATGCCTTCCTGAGTTTTATAATAAAATAATTGCTATGGCTAAAGACATTCGTGGACTATACAGAGAAAAGAAAGTAACTACCTATATTGTCGGTACATGGGCTGAAAATCGCGACTGCCTCTGGAATATTGCAGGCAAAATGGATATTTATGGCGATCCCTTCCTGTGGCCTAAAATTTGGCAAGCTAATACAGATATAATTCGTAACCCTGATATTATTTATCCGGGCTGGGTGCTGCAAATTCCACCAAAGGCAGAAAAAACAGATTCCGAGAAAAAAGCTGAAAGAAGATATTGGAGAGAAAAACGCGAACAAATGGAGCAGATAGAAACCGGCCAAAAAGGTGAATAATCCTCATGGCTTCAGCTATTCAATTTAAGTTTTCAAAGCCCCGCTGGTACTTTTTTCAGTTGGGGCTTAATTTTTTTTCAATTATGAGGTTCTATGGAAATAATCGAAAAAACAATTAAGCTAAATAGCAACGATATGCTTTCCTTGCTTGGTTATAACGACCAATATCTGCAATTAATTGAAAATAAGTTTCAGTCAGTGATCACAGTTCGTGGCGATGAACTGATCTTAAAAGGAAAGCCAGACGAAATTAAGATGATCGAATCTGTGTTCAAAGAACTTACATATATGTTGAAAAGAAACGGATCAATAAATGTCAATGACGTTTCAACTGTTCTCGATCTTTTAGAATCTGGTGCAGCGGTTGCTCCTGATTCATCCATTGATAGCGAAACAGTAATTCACTATGGATACAGGGATGTGATCAGAGCCAGAAACTCAAGGCAGCAAGAATACCTGCAAAAAGTCAATAAAAACGACGTTGTTTTTTCGATTGGCCCTGCCGGTACGGGCAAAACTTTTCTCGCTGTAGCTATGGCGCTCGAAGCATTGAAACGAAACAGAGTAAGCAGGATCATTCTTTCAAGACCTGCCGTCGAAGCTGGCGAATCCCTTGGTTTTTTGCCTGGTGATCTAAAAGAAAAACTCGCTCCATACCTGAAACCACTCACGGATGCTTTATTTTATATGATGCCTTCCGATAAAATGAAGTCTATGATAGAGAAAGAAATAATTGAGATCATACCTTTGGCTTATATGCGGGGCAGAACCCTGAATAACTCTTTTGTTATACTCGATGAAGCTCAGAACTCTACCATTTCTCAGATGAAGATGTTTCTAACACGACTTGGACTTCATTCCAAAGCAATTATTACAGGTGATGTAACACAAGTTGATTTGATCAACAAAGATAGTTCCGGGCTGATACATGCTTATAATCTTTTGCGGAAAGTAAAGGGTATAGGATTCATTGAATTTGAAAACAAGCATATTGTTAGGCATAGATTAGTAGCCGAAATATTAAAAGCTTATGAGAAAAACCAAAAAAAACATAAAATTTTAAAAATACTTAAA
>CAYQTZ010000411.1:0-2903 GCA_964420565.1 uncultured Hyphomicrobiales bacterium | reverse complement strand
CCTGATAGCATCTACTATATTTGTTTTTCCGCAACCGTTAGGTCCCACTAATGCAGTAAGCCCCGGAGTAAATTTGAACTCTGTCTTTTGTGCAAAGGATTTGAAACCAACTAATTCTAATTTTGACAAATACATATATTCTTCTTATTCATTATTTCAAAAAAAATGTTAACATGATCTGTGCTTAAATATTCTTCTTCTTCATCTTGGCAAACATCAGGAATATCCCGAAAACAGTTGTATAAAGCGTAGCTGACAAACCATATCTGATGATAAACGGGAAAAAAGAAATTTCCGATGGTTTGATATAGAAAAAGAAGTAAACAAGATTATGAGCTAATGCAGATATAAAAACAATACCGAGAAATTTGTAGTTGCCTATTATCTTGTTTGTTTTGCCTTCGCTATAAAAGAATCCAGCGGCAAACGCAGCAACTGTTTTGGAAAGAGCATTTGTTCCAACTACATCTATGGATACAATATCTAAGAATATTCCGATACCAAAAGCGAAGAACAGCCCAATGAACTGTCCCTCGTGCATTGTTATCCATATACATAGTAATAAAAGCAGATCGGGAGTAACTCCGCCAAAAGACATGAAATCCAGGAACACAAGATGCACAATAGTAAGCAGCATAGCAACTATACCATAAGTAATGAATCGCATTACATCCGAACGTTTCTGAATATCAAATACCGAATCTGCCATAATTATCTGTTTTTCCTCGGAGCTGTTTTTCTGTTTGTTAGTTTTGCATCTATATCTTCAATCAATTCAATTCTTTCGGGGTCTGGTATCATATTTATCACGAATACATATTCCAGAGTATTAAAATCCACGAATGGCTCGATTTCCACTTTCATAAATATCTCACCAACTTCTTCCTCTACATTCACAACAATTCCAATGGGCACATCCTTCGGATATTTATTGCTGAAGTTTGATGTGATTATTATATCGCCTTTCCTTACGTCGTAGGTTTTCAAAATATTCTTCATCCAGAAATATTTGCCTCCCTCCCAGACAACTATACCGTTAATATTTGTTCTTTGGTTTTTGGCTGCAATTTTAATATTTCTATTTTTGATCAACTCTATAAATGAATATTTATCGCTTGTGCCAATTACAGTGCCTACGAGACCTCTGTCATCTCGGACAGCCATACCCATTTTGATGCCGTGATCCTTACCTTTGTCCAAAGTTAAGTAAAATCTAAGTTCAAGGGTGGTTTTGCCGACCACCTGAGCAGCAATTACGTCATAACCAAAGTTGGTGTTCAATTTAAGAAATTCTTTTAGCTTGATATTCTCTAAGGCAGCGGAACGCATTCGTGTAACTTCTAATGACATTTGAAGATTAAGCTCACGCAATGCTTTAATGGAAGGATTCGTAGTGCCCGTTTTGCCATCGAATGTAATAACGTCCTGTAATTTAGCAACGCCAGCAAATATAGCTGTTCGAAACCCGCCAATTCTATTGATATTGCCCATTGAGATAAGGGATAGCGATATAACGACAAGAGCTACAAAAGTTATGTATTCTTTATATTTTACTACGAAATCTATTAACTTTTGCATATCCGTCAGAACATTAGTTAAAATCTATTAGTATCTTACGCTTTTAATAAGTACGGAAGAAAAATCGCTTAAATTTTCGAGTACCTTACCGGTACCGCGAACAACGGCAGTTAACGGATCGTCAGCAATGTGAACTGGCAGACTAGTTTCTCTGCGTAATCTTTCGTCCAGCCCTTTCAGCAAAGCTCCTCCACCTGTAAGCATTATTCCGCGGTCGAAAATATCTGCGGAAAGCTCTGGTGGGGTTCGTTCTAATAATTTAAGAACGGCTTCTACTATTTCGTTAACCGGCTCTGCTAAAGCTTCACGTATATCTGCTGAGGTAACTTGTATCATTTTAGGAATACCTGAGATAAGGTCTCTTCCTTTTACTTCTATTTCAATTTCTTCTTCTAAGGGGACAGCTGAACCAACCTGACATTTTATCATCTCGGCAGTTCTGCCGCCAATTAATATATTATGGGATCGCTTGAAATACTGAACTATAGCTTCAGTCATCTCGTCGCCTGCTATTCGAATAGATTCATCGGCAACTATACCTGATAATGCAATAACGGCTATCTCTGTAGTGCCTCCGCCAATATCTACGATCATATTTCCTACTGGTTCATGTACGTTTAGCCCAACTCCTATAGCCCCAGCCATTGGCTCTGCAATAAGGTGAACTTCCTTTGCTCCAGCGTGTTCGCAGCTGTCTCTGACCGCCCGCTTCTCTACTTCTGTTACACCAGAAGGAACGCAAACGACGACTCTACGCGCCGGCTGCCAGCTTGCGGATACTTTACGAATAAAAGCTCTGAGCATACCTTCGTTTATTTCAAAATCGGCTATAGCGCCGTCTCTTAGTGGTCTTATTATTTTAATATCTCTATGGGTTTTGCCAATCATTGCCTGAGCTTCGTGACCTATAGCAATAATGTGTTTGCTCGTGCGATCGAAAGCAACGATAGAAGGTTCGTTCAATACAATGCTTTTCCCTTTCATCCATATCAGGGTGTTTGCAGTGCCAAGATCTATCGCTACGTCATTAGAAAAGAATTTTAAAAAAGCCATTTATTCTCTTTTATTTCTAACTATTAATGAATAATTCTTATTACTATCACAAATTACAAAGATAAAGAAAATAATGGGATTTAGCTAAATAATTTCTAATTTGGTTTATATTCATTTTTAATTAGAAAATTGTAGTTCATAAATCGTAATTCTTAAATCGTAATACCCCGGCATTTCTTTGCTGAGACTGTGTGATGGGGTATACATATTGTGAAAAATAGCTATAAAAACGATCCCACCCCGACCCTCCCTTACTACGCAAGGGAGGGAGT
>CAYQTZ010000410.1:0-2938 GCA_964420565.1 uncultured Hyphomicrobiales bacterium | reverse complement strand
CCGTAATTTGAACTTCCAATATAGCCATAATTACCTCCATCATGGCTGCCATAAACTCCATAATTATCAGAAGCAAGATAGCCCGTATTATTATACTGATGATTATAGCCATAAACGCCGGCATTTTCTCCCGGGTAATATAAAAAAGAAAAATTATTGGATGTAGCTCCTAAAACTCCTGGACCCGAATTCATATTAAGTCCATAAACTCCATGATTGTCTCCAGCCAGAAATGCAAAATTGCCTTCGTCGTTATTCATAGCATAAACAGGATAGCTTGCTCCTGCAAGATATGCATAATTGCTGTTATCACCATTTTCTGCATAAGCACCATAAGAAAAGCCACCAAGGATTCCGAAATTACCATTTGAGTAATACTCACCATAAGCGCCATAAGTCGAACTGCCCAGATAGCCAACATTATAACTGGGGTAATCAATTCCTATTACACCAGCTTCTTTCTGTGGATTATGAATTGTTATGTCATTGCCATTTGTATTATATCCAAAAACGCCTGCACCTTCGTTATCGCTATTCTTTCGCCCGACTACTCCGTTTCTGCTATTTCCTAAAGCGCCCCAATTATCACCCGAGTCAAAGTTACCATGAACAGCATAATCATACCCACCGAGATAGCCAGTATTATTATTTGTCGCATTATAACCTGTAACAGGATAATATCCACCGATCTCACCAAAATTCCCATCAGAATTAGCACCAGCTATGGCGTAACCTTCTCTTTCATTTTCTATAACAAAAGCAGTAGAAGAAGTATTTGCTAAGCCATAGTAAGGCAAAGTGATACTTCCAGTAATATCATCGGCTGGTCCCCACTGCAATCCATTCCACTTTAGTGTCTGTCCTGACGTAGCACCCATTTGGTTAATGCTGACACCTGCCACACCACCAGATTGAATGTGATAGCTGTTTATTGAGTTTTGTGGTACAGTCAGTGCATATAAGGCATAAGGGGAACTGCTGAGTTTAAACCTTGGGCTAAGCTCAGTTTCACCTTCAATTGCTATACCTACCCAATATTGATAATCAAAGTTGAAAGTAATTGGAGTATTAGCGCCAAGATAAACAGAGAACTCTCCATTAGATACGTTTACATCCTGCGTTTCAGACCAGATAGAAGTGCCTCCTGAGGACTGATCGTACATTCTGAAAGTAATGCTATAAGTGCCATCTGGCACAGCGTTTCCACTTTCATTAGTAAGTATGCCCTGGAAAGAAATTTCACTGTCTGGTTGTGCTGCTAATGATATTACTAAAAGTAAATTTGCCAAAACGAAGAAGATATAATTTTTCATAATAAACTCCTCTTTAAGAATAAGAAAGTTAATTATTGGGAATATATATAATATTTAAAATATAACCAAGTTATTATTTTGTAATGAATTATTAATTATTTTTTAATAAATTGGATTTAAACATAATCAACGAAAATAATCCTCAACTTTACTTATATTTGTAAAAAAAATATAAACAATTGGTAAATATCATGGAAAACTTAGAAAAGATCATCATCCTCGATTTTGGCTCTCAATACACACAGCTTATTGCAAGAAAAGTAAGGGAAGCAGGCGTTTACTGCGAAATTTATCCATATAACATCACTCAGGAGGAGCTTGATAAGCATGATCCCAAAGGCATTATACTTTCTGGCAGTCCCTCAAGCGTTTATGAAGAGGGATCACCCCAACCCAAAATAGATATTATGAAACAAAAAGTTCCAATGCTTGGTATGTGCTATGGATACCAGCTTTTTGCATATTATGGCGGTGGAAAAGTAGATAAAACTGCAAAAAGAGAATACGGCAGAGCAAACCTGATAGTAGAGAGAGGAGACGATCTTTTACTCGGAGTTAATTCCGGTTCGCAGGTATGGATGAGCCATGGTGATGCAATTAATGAAGTCCCTAAAGGATTTGAAGTTATTGGAAAAACAGAAAGTACCCCATATTGCGCCATAAGAAATCCAGAGATTAAATATTATGGGGTGCAGTTCCATCCCGAAGTTCACCACAGCACAGAAGGTAAAAAAATGTTAGAAAACTTTGTAAGAAATATTTGCGATTGCAAAGAAATATGGAACGCACATTCTTTCATTGATTCATCAATAAAACAAATACAGGAAAAAGTGGGTAAAGATCATGTCCTTTTGGCGTTAAGCGGTGGAGTGGATTCTACCGTAGCAGCTGTATTATTGCATGAAGCTATTGGGGACCACTTGCACTGCGTTCATATAGATTCTGGCTTAATGAGGACTAACGAAAGCAAGACTATTTATGATCTTTTTACCAAAGCATTTAATATCCCTGTAGAAGTAATTGATGGCGGCAAAACATTCCTCGGTAGATTGGAAGGAATAAGCGATCCTGAACAAAAGCGGAAAATAATAGGCAAAGCATTCATTGATCTTTTCGAGGAAGCCGCAAAAAAACATCCCGAAGTAAAATGGCTTGCTCAAGGGACTCTATATCCTGATGTAATAGAATCTGTCTCAGTAAAAGGTCCATCCTCGACTATTAAAAGTCATCACAACGTTGGCGGATTGCCGGAAAAGATGGGCTTAAAATTATTGGAACCATTCAGAGAACTATTTAAAGATGAAGTCCGTGAAGTTGGCAAAGAGCTTGGTGTGCCTGTATGGTTCGTCGGGCGGCATCCTTTCCCTGGGCCTGGTCTTTCGATAAGAATTCTTGGTGAAATAAGCGAAGAACGGATCAATATTATTCGTCAGGCAGACGATATATATCTGGAAGAGATACGCAATGCAGGACTCTACAACGACATCTGGCAGGCATTCGCAGTGCTGCTCCCCGTGAAATCAGTCGGAGTGATGGGCGACGACCGCACCTACGAATACACCTGTGCCCTCCGTGCCGTTACCAGTGTGGATGGCATGACAGCCGACTGGTTCCCCATGCCTTAT
>CAYQTZ010000409.1:0-2952 GCA_964420565.1 uncultured Hyphomicrobiales bacterium | reverse complement strand
AAAATGATATGGCGGTGGGATATACTCTCCCCTATCAGGTTGCATCGGCGGAGCTTACTATCTATGACGCTTCTGGAAATATTGTTAAAAATATTGATCTGTCGGGATTTGACCTAAGCAGTGGCGACCATAACCACAGCTGGGACGGAACTAACGCCGAAGGTGAGTCAATGCCAGCCGGAGATTACTACTTTTCTGTAACAACTGTTTCCGAAGATGGCGCCCGAACTGAGCAGGATACTTTTACTTACGGCAAGATTGAGTCAATCAGATTCAAGAACGAAGGAACCATGCTTCTGATAGGTGGGCTTGAAATGCCACTTGGCAGAGTTATTGATATTTCTACAAACGGGTAGTTTTTATATTGAAATATATATTAGTGGATTACCAAAACAAAATTTGGTGATCATTATCAAAAAATATTAAAAGGAGTAATGAATTGCCGGTAATTAATGGAGTATCGCTGCCTTTCCTTCCGGCAGGAGGAGTAAACGACCTCGGCAAAATGGGCTCGAAGCCACAATTGCAGGAAGCAAAAACATCTTTTAAAGATGTCTTCGAGAAAGAGCTGAGTAATATTAAATTCAGTGCTCATGCCCAATCAAGACTGTCGAGCAGAGATCTTTCCATATCTGCCGTTGATCTTAAGCGATTAGAATCTGCTGTGCAACAAGCTCAGAGCAAAGGCAGCAATGAATCTTTGATAATGATGGAAAACAATGCTTTTATCGTAAATATTCCTAATAAAACAGTTGTTACGGTAATGGACAAAGGGCAAATGGCTGAAAATATTATTACAAATATTGACTCAGCAGTATTCGCATGATAATTGATTTCGGGGTCGGACCTGGTCTGCTAAAATAGACGGGAAACCCCATTGGCACATTCCGAACGACCGACGAATGTGCAAATATTTGAAAAAACAAGGATGTTTAAATTAATTAATACAAATAACCATGGAGGGTTAAAATGGGATTAGGCCGGGCTTTAACTATTGGTAAGAGCTCTTTAAAAGCTAACCAGGTAAGATTCGATGTTATCTCGAATAACATTGCTAACACAAGTACTATTGGTTTTAAAAACACAAAAGCGAATTTTTCTGAGCAGTTTAGCCAGATATACAATTATGGCAAAACTACTGACGAAGAAGCTGGAATTGGCGTAGGTGGTGTTAATCCATACCAGTTAGGAACGGGAGTGAAGATCAGTTCGGTTACAACAGATCTTTCGCAGGGTGTTATCGAAACTACTAACAGACCTCTCGATATAGCATTACAGGGCGAAGGATACTTTATCTATAACATGAACGGAAAAGATATCTATTCGCGGGCTGGAGCGCTAAATCAGGATGCTCAAGGGAATCTTGTTGATGCGGGAACAGGTGCATTTTTGCAGGGTTATAACGTAGAAACTGATGCTAATGGCAGAACAGTAAAAGATTCCTCGGGCGCTAATGTGCTAAGCAGATCAGTAGAAAACGTTCAAATATCTTCGAATACTGTTTCTTCTCCAAGACAGACAGAAACAGTTAAGATAGGCGGCAATTTAAATGCTAATGCTCCTGATGGCTCCACAAGACAAACATCTATTAATATCTATGACGATCTGGGCGGCGCTCGCACTCTGAGCTTTGGTTTTACGAAAACAGCAACACCAAATGAATATACTGTCGATATATCTATTGATGGTAATGCTTTGAACTTGGCTGACAATACTATTACTTTCAACACTGACGGCACTTTGCAGCAGCCAACTGATTTGACGATAACTGCCGCAGAGCTTAATGCAGCTCTTGGAGGCAACACTGTATTTAATGAAACTACACCAAAGGATCTTAACATAGTGCTGGCAGATCCAAATAATCTGATAGCCGATAGCTTAACTCAATTTGCTGGTCCTAACACAGCTACAGCTAAGCAACAAGATGGCTATAAAACCGGCGATCTGCAGGGAATGAGTGTAGATCCCGAAGGAAAGATATGGGGTTCGTTCACTAATGGACAATCTGAAGTTATGGGGCAGGTATTAATTGCAAAATTCGCTAATCCTGAGGGCCTTATCAGAGATGGTAATAATTTCCTGACGGAATCCCCAAATAGCGGTTCTCCCAATATCGGTACTGCCGGGGAATCATTCATTGGTACATCCGTTGTTGGTATGGCGCTGGAACAATCAAACGTAGAACTCACTGATGAGTTTACGGATATGATCTCTACTCAGAGAGCTTTCGAGGCAGCATCAAGGACTATTCTTGTTACAGACCAGATGCTTTCTCTGATCAATATGCTTAAGAGATAATACGAAATAAGATTTATATCCACAGAAAATACCCCCTGCCTTGGTTCAGCGTGGGGGTATTGTTTTTTATAATTCCACCTGTTAAAATGATCAATAAGATATTAATAATCAGATATATAGACTCATGAATAAGAAATAATTGAGTTAAATGAATTATATTGCCAACTATGATTTCGCAATATGCAGCGGTCAGCGTAAGAGCATGACCATATGAGACTTACCATCTTCGGACAGTTCTGGATGCAAGCATTCGTAAGAGAGAGAGCCGAGGGCTTGTTTAAAAAAAATAGCTGATTTACAATACTAAACACATACGCTTTATAAATTCTCGCCTCTTGCCTGACGTATTTTTTTGCGGGCTTCCTGAATATAAATTGATCGCGGATATTTTACAAGCAAGTCTTTGTACATATCCAAAGCTACTTCCTTTTTCTCTTCAGCTAAATAAATGTCTGCCAAAGTGATCAAGGCGTAATCACCAAAAATTGAGTTGTCATACTTATCCAAAAATTCCTCTAAGTAAACTTTTGCCTGATCCTTCCTTTTCAAACCAAGCTCAATTCTGATGATATTGATGTAACTTCTTTCGGCAAGCTCTGCATAATCAGCTTCGTTAATTATCTGTTTATATTTATCAATAGCATCATCAAATTT
>CAYQTZ010000408.1:0-2952 GCA_964420565.1 uncultured Hyphomicrobiales bacterium | reverse complement strand
CCAAGAGTGAGGAAAAGGCAACTTGAAAAATTTTGCTTAAGTTAACGCATATGGGGATTGAGGGGGTGTTTACTGATTATATCGGATATATTGTTTCACAAACACCCCTCGATCCCCTCTTACCAAGCGAGGAAGTAAGATAAAAAACCTTCTTGTCGTAGATCCCGACTTGTCGGGAAAAGAGGGACATAGGGGGATTCTCTTTGGCTTTGCAATGGTCTTTAATTGTCAATCAATCAGGAATGATTGATCTGCTAAAAGAAAATTTCTTCAGTAGAACAATCATTCTTGACCGTTGTTTATTAAGTTGACATGACAATAGTAATAAAAATCTGAAATGTTCACTTATGCAGCAAGGCAGAGAATATCCCCACGAGAATATCCCCACCAGTATATAAAGATTAGTTACAAATTGTTTACTTCGTTCAGGATAAAAGCCCAATTTTGATTATTTGATGGCATTAGTTTTGGTCAAGTTCTAATTCGCCATAGTAATAGATATCAAATTCTTTAAGGTCAGTGAGCCATCTGTTCGTTGTTTTATCTATGGGGAATATGACAGTCGTAGTGTTAAATATCTGCTTTTTTTGGTCGGCAGAAATAAATTTTAGCTGCAGATAGATCCTTCTTTTTGTAAGCACATTAAAAAATTCTTCTACTTGATTGATCTCTAAACCACTGGGACCTTCGGGGTTATCGCTGACTATCAGTGTATCAGGCATCCCCACCATCTTTTTTGTAAAAGTAAGCAAAGCGGGCATCATAGAATATTCATCGCTGACTTCAGTATAGCTGAAAGGTAAAGTGTTTCCGCTATTATCTTTAGCAATAATTATTACATTGCTACGTTTTGAAACAGATAAGTCTTTTAAATACGGATCAATTATATCCGATAAGTTAAAAGCATAATGTTTGCCGATAGAAGTTCGGTTTGATAAAAGAAATTCAGTAGATGCGAACTCATATTTTTGCCCAAGTTCCCACGGATCAATGTTGATAGTGGCAATATGATTAAAATCGGGTGACTGAGAGACTGCTGGCATAGAAAAATATAATACGAGTAAAAGAATTAGTTTTTTCATAAACAATTAGCAATTAATATTAAACAAATATTGAGCAAGTTAATAATAATTCTGAAAGAAAAAAAATTATCCTCCATTTTGTTTGAGAGATAGTGGAAATTTGCTAACTTGTTTTTCTGTTTAATAAGCAAAAATTCTCGAAAAGAGGTAGATAAAAAATGCAAAGAATAATGCTGAAATCCAAAATTCATAGAGCAAGAATTACTGATGCTAATCTTTATTACGAAGGTAGCTTCACTATAGACGAAGATTTGATGGATGCCGCCAGTATTGCTTCTTACGAAAAAGTAGCAATAGTCAATATCAATAATGGCGAAAGATTCGAAACTTACGTTATCCCCGGTAAACGCGGGAGCAAGACTTTTTGCTTAAATGGGGCTGCCGCCCGCAAAGGCGAAGTCGGAGACGAAGTCATTATTATCAGCTATGCCATTTTAAATGAAAATGAAATGGAAGATCACAAGCCAGATATTATCATAGTTGATAAAAATAATGACATCATCAAGCAAAAAGAAATTAATGAGCCCGACGATGCTTTAAACAGAAATTAAAGAAAGGATACAATGAAAGAACTCGCTATCGTTATTCTTGCCGCAGGCAAAGGCAAGAGAATGCAAAATCCCGATTTGCCAAAGGTAATGTCTAATTTGAATAATAAACCATTAATAGATTATGTTCTGACTGAATCTCAAAAGCTTGGCCCCAAAAAGATCATAGTGGTGGTAGGCCATGAAAAAGAAAAAGTTATTGATTATATAGATAATCTGACTTATGACAATATCTCGTATGTTGAGCAAAAAGAACAGCTCGGCACTGGACACGCTGTTGCACAGACAAAAGAAGAGCTTGCCGATTTTGATGGTAACGTGCTAATATTATGCGGCGACGTTCCTTTGCTGAAAAGCAAGACTTTAATAAAACTAATTACTAATCATGATGATAAAAAAGCCACAGTATCTGTGCTATCGGCTATTGTCAAAGAGCCAACCGGCTACGGAAGAATAGTACGCAACTGGGATACAGGCGAATTTACTAAAATTGTCGAACAAAAAGATGCGGACTCGAATATTCGCAGAATAAGGGAAGTGAACAGCGGTGTTTTCGTTGTAGATTCCATAGAGCTTTTTAATGCTCTCGAAGAAGTTTCCAACAACAACTCACAGGGAGAGTATTATCTGACAGACATTGCCGAGATAATCCGCAATAAAGGAATGAACGTCATTGCGTTCCCCGGAGCAGATTCTTTAGAGCTGATTGGAGTGAATTCTCCATTGCAGTTAGCTGAAGCAGAGGAGTTATACAAACAGTTGAATAATAAATAATAATATGCTGAGGAAAAGATGCTTAAATCTATTAATCATATAGGAATAGCCGTAAAAGATCTGGAAAAAAGTGTCGCACTGTTCAAAAAAATCTTTGAATTTGATGATTACCATACCGAAACTGTAGATTCGCAAAAAGTAAATGTAGCATCTTTCAAAGTGGGAGACGTAAGGTTAGAGCTTACATCACCTACATCTGATGATTCCCCCATAGCAAAATTCATCGAAAAAAAAGGAGAGGGCATTCATCATATTGCTTTCGAATCTGAAAATGCTAATGCAGAGTTAGATAGACTTGGTGACAGTGGTATCAGCTTAATAAACGAAAAAGCTCAGTTGGGTGCCCATGAAATGCTAATTGGCTTCCTGCATCCAAAATCCACAAACGGAGTTTTGATGGAGATCTGTCAACCAAAATAATATTTAAAAACGGAGATTAATAATGATTCATAAAAAAGTTTTACTTACAATACTTGATGGCTGGGGTATAGGAGATGGCTCTGAAAAAGATGTGATCTCCCAGGGCGACACACCGTTCTGGGACTCAC
>CAYQTZ010000407.1:0-2966 GCA_964420565.1 uncultured Hyphomicrobiales bacterium | reverse complement strand
ACATAGAGAATGTCAGAAAGCTGCTCTTGATCATCTAAGTTTGATGGTCTGTGAATAGTTGAAAGCACGTAACCTTTATCTTCCAACTCATATTTACTTAAAATATCTAATTTTCTTGCTTTCGGAAGGGCATATACCTGAGAATCTATCATCGTATTCCCAGCAAAGAAAAGATTATTTTCAGGGAAATTTTCGTTTCTAAGATTAATAAGAGCGGATTCTTCTGTAATAAAGCAATAATCGCAGATAGCATCTGTTGCTATGCGATTGATCTCTTCTGGCATAGTGCGGTCGAAACTTCTTAGCCCACCTTCCACATGTGAAACTTTTATCCCGAGTTTCACAGCAGTAAGTCCGCAAGCTATTGTTGAGTTCACATCGCCAACGACTATTATCATATCGGGTTTCTCTTCGATCAATACTTTTTCGAAAGATAGCATTATCTTTGCAGTCTGTTCGGCATGAGTTCCCGAGCCAACACCGAGAAAATGCTTCGGCTGTGGCATATCAAGATCCTTGAAAAAAGCGTCTGACATATTTACGTCATAATGCTGTCCGGTGTGGACTATAATATGCTCAGCTTCATTTGCATATTTTATAAATGCTCTGTCAATTGGAGCAACTTTCATAAAATTTGGTCTGGCGCCTACTACTGAAATTATTTTTTTCTTCATTATTTATATTTCGCCATATTGTTTTTTATAATAATCCAAATATGCACCGGTAAAGACGTTTTCGCACCATTGATTGTTGGTTAGATACCATGAAATAGTGTCCTGCAAGCCTTGCTCGAAGGTTTTCGCTGGTTTCCAGCCGAGTTCGGTCATTATCTTAGTGCTGTCTATTGCATATCGCCTGTCGTGTCCGGGGCGATCTTTTACGTATTTAATCAGGGAGTCTGGTTTATTCAAAATTTTCAGGATAGTTTTTACTATTTCAATATTTGGCTTCTCGCAATTGCCACCGACGTTATAGACTTCACCTATCTTTCCATTATTATAAACTGTCCTGATTGCAGAGCAGTGGTCTTCCACGTGGATCCAATCTCTGATATTCATGCCATCTCCATAAACCGGTAGCGGTTTATTAACTTTTGCATTGAGTATCATCAGGGGAATTAGTTTTTCGGGAAATTGATAAGGACCATAATTGTTAGAACATCTTGTAATCAAAGCAGGCAAGCCATAAGTATTAACAAATGCCATTACAAGATGATCGGCAGATGCTTTGGAAGCAGAGTATGGAGAGTTCGGCTGTATCTGGCTATCTTCAGTGAATTTGCCATCGCTGCCGAGCGAGCCATAGACTTCATCTGTGGATACCTGCAAAAATCTTTCTATCTGGTATTTTTTGGCAGCCTCCAAAAGATTCAGCGTGCCCGATATATTTGTATCTATAAATGGCTGAGCAGCAAGTATGGAACGGTCCACATGCGATTCTGCCGCAAAGTTAATGATACCATTTATTTGATATTTCTGAATGATATACTCTACAAGCTCCGAATTTTGGATACTGCCTTTAATAAAAGAATATCTGTCATCATTCTCAATCTCCTTTAGATTCTCAAGGTTGCCGCAATAGGTAAGTGCGTCAAGATTGATAATATGCACATTATTATCTTGAGCAAGTAAATATTTAATAAAATTACTGCCAATAAAACCTGCCCCGCCCGTTATAAGAACCGCTTTAATCATATTTTTTCAAATCACATAGTTATACAAGAAAACAAAGTTACGAATAGAATGAATAATATCAAAAACAAAGGTCTATCGTATCATTAACGAACGCACTTTTTTACTTCTTAGTATCATTATTATTATATATAGCAAGCCACCATATACAGCCAAAGAGAAAACTCCAATAAAAATAGCCACTACTTTCATCATTGACCAATCTACAACAGAATTACTTTCAGGGAATCCTTCGAAATCTAACCAAAGATAGCCCCAGTAAACAGTGAATATGAGTAACATAGCAAGGAAGAACTTGCTGAGAGCATCTATGGCAGTTCGAGCCCATGACTTAAGTTTTAGAAAATATATTCCTGATATAAGCATAAATCCCCCCAAAAGGAACTGCACTAAAGAAAATATCTCATAGTATTTATATATGTTCACGAAAAAATCAAAAACATTAATATCGCTATCGAAAATGGCATCCTCGAAGATAATATCGAATTTAGAGTTGAAAAGATAAAACGCCACAGCTCCGATGGTCATAAAGAATCCCAGTGTAGCAAATATCCATCCAATAACACTTACAGATAATGGCTTCACGTTCTTAACTTTATCTAAAAGATGCTTAGAAAGAACATTATTCACAGGCATTATTTTCTTTCGTATAATCCTATTATTGTACCTCTTGCCACGATATGTCCTTCCATTGCTTCGAGCAGTTCGTCTTTTGTCAATCCTTTGTCTAAATTGAGTCTTGTGTCTAAAGCATATATTTTAAAGATATATCTGTGAGTTCCGTGCCCTTTAGGCGGGCATGGACCTCTGAATTTTAAAGTGCCAAAGTCATTAATACCATGCTTTGAGCCGTGGTACATTACTTCATAATAGCCTGAATTAGCTTCGAGAAAAGTAACATTCCTTGGTATGTCATACACTACCCAATGCACCCATGTGCCGTTTGGAGCATCAGGGTCATCAGCAATAATAGCAAAGCTATGTGTATTCTCAGGGTGACCGCCCCACTGAAGGGCAGGCGATTCATTCTCTCCGTCGCATGAACAGATCATGGGCATAGTATCATTTGGAAAAAATGATGTGCTTGAAATCTTTATCGAATCTATCTCGCTGGCGTAGATATGCGAGAACGAAAAAGCAAAAATTGCAAATAATATCAAATATCTTTTCATTGCTCAACTTTCAAATTTATTTATATAAAAACTCAATTCAATAATTCGTTCCATAGCCATTTCTATGTGTTTGGGTTTCATAATATGCAGTCATACGACTATG
>CAYQTZ010000406.1:0-2967 GCA_964420565.1 uncultured Hyphomicrobiales bacterium | reverse complement strand
CGAAGTGCTCACCTTCAGCGTGTGTGACCCGGCCATGGGCAGCGGACATTTCTTGGTCAATGCTGCGCACCAAATCACCAATTTTATCGTGGAAACCCTGAATCTCACCGATTGGGAGAATGAGCGGATCAACTCAGACCCGGTGTATTGGCGACGGCGGGTAGTGAAAAGCTGCATTTACGGTGTGGATCTCAATGAGCTGGCTGTGGAGCTGGCGAAGCTGTCGTTATGGTTGACGGCCATAGAAGAAGGAAAACCATTGGGTTTCTTGGATCACCATCTCCGTCTAGGGAATTCGTTGATCGGGGCGAAACTGGATGACTTGACTGATCTGCTTTATAAACCTACGGCGAAAGAGAAAAGGAGCAAAGAAGCCGGGCAAATGACCTTTTATGATGCCGCGCCTGAGTTCAGCCGCATGTTTACAGAATTGCAGGAAAAGCTGGATAGAATTTCGAGCATGGTAGCAGAGAACCCTGAAGAGGTCAAAGCACAGGAGGCTGCTTATCAGGAAATCCGGGAAGAACTGAAACCCCTCCGGGATATGGGCGACGCGATCGTGGCCCGGCATTTTGGGGTTGGGATAGATGATGCCACGATAAAGAAAGTTCTCCATGACGATAATGATCCAATCTTTGACCGGGTTGCTCGAGTATCAGAGGAGCATCATTTATTTCATTGGGAATTGGAATTCTTCGATGAGTTTATATCTGGAGACCAAGATCAAAATAGCCGGAAAAATGGTTTTGATGTCATCATAGGAAACCCACCTTTTGGGTCTGACATTTCCTCTGGTGAGCAGAACTTTGTTGATTTCAAATATAAAAAAGTAAGATCATACTCGAAAAATTCTGCTATGTATTTTGCGGAACTGACTTTAGAAAAGATACAAATAGGTGGCTTTGTTGGAATGCTATCGCCGAAATCGATATGCTATTCTGTTGGGTGGAAACCATGTGCCCAATTAATATCTACTCATCTGGAAAAACTAATTGATGTTACTAAGGCTTTTAAAGGTGTTCTCCTTGAACAAATATTCTACATATTGGAGAAAACTTTTGGGAAAAGTGATTATTATCTTGCGGGTCAAATGAATAATTCAGGAGAGCTAGGGTTGACAAATATTCCACTTTCTTTCTTTGAAACAACCAACACATTGTTAGTAGGTGTCAATTCTGATGAATACAATATCTATAACAATATAAGTAAAAACAGCATAGAAATTTCTGATATCTCAGAAACAAGAAGAGGATTAAATTGGCAACAAAGAGCAAAAACCAAGCATGGCAACACTCCTATATACCGCGGATCAGATTTAGACCGTTATTATCTCAAAGAAACTGATTATTATGTCAATGTAGCTAATGACGAAGAACAAGATATTGAATATTTAAGGCAAGAAAAAATTATGTGCCAGACAGCGCCGGCACATGTATTAAATCCTTATCCTCACCTATATATTCAGTGTGTCTTGGACAATAATGGAAAATTAACTTTCGATACAATTGAAAACACTTTCATTCATAATCCTGATTACAGCCCCGCATTTATCTTAGCATGGTTTAACTCCAAGCTATTTGCTTGGCTGTTATATAAATTTGTGTATTGCCAAGCTGTTCGATCAATGAGATTTGATGATCCTTATGTAGGAAAGGTACCGGTCTTTGATATACAGTTCGTCACAGATGTCGAAGATCGAGAGAAAATATTTAAAGAATGGGTGATGATTTTTAGAGATAACATTTCAGATGACAAGAGAAAGAAATGGAAACAATATCTTTGCAAAGATATTGCGAAAAATAGAAAGAAATCAGATGCTGTTCATGATTTTATATCATTTCTGGCAACAGAGATGATGAAGTACGAAGCAGAAAAAAGGAGGCTAGAAAAGAAATTTGATATATTCAACTATATTGATAAACGGGTAGAAGTAACCCCATTAGAAAACATCTTTTCAATTGATGACTATGGAACCAAACCATCAAGCCCTATTGATTTGGAGAAGGTTCACCACGATATTAGCGACCTTAGGTTATCACCTGTAGGCAATAAATGGACTCTTGAGGTAAATATTAAAAAACGTGATAAAAGTGAAGGTTGGAAAGAGTGGTTAAAGGAGGAAGACGGATATCGGATTAGGCGTGAGTGGGTAAAAGTTATTGATATAGAGAAAAATAACAAAAAGATGAAATATTACTATTTTGTATTATCCAGGTTGGGTGAATTTAAGCAATTCACTTCATTTCCTGGTGGCTTCACACGAACAACACTTGAAAAACTAAGAAGCACAAAAATACCGATTTATTATGATCTAGATTTATCAGAATTGGAAATACTGGATAAAGAAATCAGGGAGACGAAACAGTCGATAAAACTAACAGATAACTTAATTGATCAAGTTGTATATAAGTTATTTAATTTGGCAGAACGTGAAATCTCAATTGTTGAAGAACGATATTAGTCATATGCTTTATTAGAATATTTAAGGAAATAATGATGAAAGAGAAGGCCAAACAACTTGGATTTGAAGGTATTGAATTATCTCATGATCGAGACACTCCAGCAATGATTGGGGGTTCTCCTGCTATTCAAATAACTCATGGGTACTTATTAAAAATTGACCAAGTTGGAATAATATTAAGTGCTATTTCTAAAAGAAGTGAACAAAGTAGAATATCAAAGGATGAGCTTGTAAGCGATACTGGATTTGCCGAACTCCACGTTGAAACATTATGCAGAATTGCTGTAGGAATAGGCTTAATAAAAAGAGTTTCCTATTCGATATTGCCTTTAGGAACCCTTATTTATAAATATGATAAGTATTTTGAAGACACCAGTAGTTTATGGGTTGTACATTACCGTTTAGGCTCAAACCCGCACAATCTCGTTTGGCAAAAATTAGCAAACAACACATTACATGAAATAGAAAACGTTTCCACTACCCAAGCTTTAAATTCTTTCGCTGAT
>CAYQTZ010000405.1:0-2975 GCA_964420565.1 uncultured Hyphomicrobiales bacterium | reverse complement strand
GAAAATCCACAGGATCAGGAGCCGTGCAATATATGTAATTCTTGCAGATCTGTGATAGATGGCAGATCTATTGATGTTATAGAAATTGATGGTGCCTCTAATAACAGCGTTGATGATATACGAAAACTGCGGGAAAATTCTAAATACCCCCCATCCTTCGGGAAATACAAGATGTATATTATTGACGAAGTCCACATGCTGTCAAAATCTGCTTTTAACGCATTACTCAAAACTTTAGAGGAGCCGCCACCTCACTTGATGTTCGTATTTGCTACGACTGAAGCTCACAAAGTGCCTGCTACTATTTTAAGTCGCTGCCAGCGATTTGAATTCCGTAGTATGAAAATAGATGACATAGTTCGCCAAATCAGCTTTATAGCCGAAAGGGAAGATATTAAACTTGATGATGAATCATTAATAGCCATTGCCCAGAAAGCCGATGGCTCAATGCGCGACGCTCAAAGTATTTTCGATCAGGTGGTAGCTTTCTGCGGAAAAGACATTGAATATAAAGATATGGCAGATGCCCTGCGTTTAATTGATCAGGAGTTTTATTTCAGAGTGTCCGGAGCTATACGTGAAAAGAACGTACACGAAGCATTTGTGATAGTAAAAGATGTAGTGGAAAGGGGCTATGATATTAGCGAATGTCTTGGTGGTATATTAGAACATTTCAGAAATATCATGGCATTAAAAGCCAGCGACGATAAAAGTTTGGTAGAAGCCTCTCCGGCATACCTTGACAGATTTATAGCAGAATCAGAACTCTTCTCTAAAGGAGACCTCGTCCGGTGTATGAATATCACCGCTTCAACCGAGCAAAGTATCCGTTTTTCTGCACAGCCGCGTGTACGCTTCGAGTTGGCTTTAGTAAAAATGGCATCTATGGATTCTACTGTTGAAATAGAGCATCTGATGGATGATATTAAAAGCTTAGCTGACGGCAAAGTAATAAAGGTACAAACATCAGATAGCAAACCAAATGATCAAGTAAAGCAAGAGGCAAAAACTAAAAATGAGTCCCCTAAACCTACCGATACCAACAAAAACACTTTGATGAGCTATTGGCAGAAATTCTTAGATGCAAATATCGAAAAGCACCAATTCCTAAGCAGTTTTATATCGCAGAATCTATATAAGCCAAGATTTTTTAACGGAGAGATAATCTTCGAGACTAAGTCCAGCTTTCATGAAGAAGCATTATTAAGAAAAAAAGAATTACTCGAAAAATTGCTCGCAGATTTTTTTAATGGTAAAGTATCTGTAAAAACTAATATTAATGCCGAAGATGATGAAACTAAAAGCCATACTTCCGAACCAAAACAAACCTATAAAGCAGATAATGGCATCAACTCGGCAAATTCTCAAAGTATAAACAAGGATTTTCAAAGTCAAACGTCAAATAGTAAACAAAATAATAATAGCGACAATCAGGAAAGACATCCAATAGACCAAAAGGTCATGGAGCTATTTGAAGCAAGGGAGTCACTTTAATGAATTAGTTTATAATATTTGATCTACAGGAGATATGATATGGCTTTGGAAAAATCAGTAACCGCACCAAATTTTGAAGCTCATATAGAAGGCGGTAATAAAATCAATTTAAATGATTATCGCGGTAAATGGATTATACTATATTTTTACCCTAAAGATAATACTTCAGGCTGCACAACCGAAGCTTGTTCATTCCGCGATAGTATGGATATAATAACAAAAGAGGGCGCAGAAGTAATCGGAGTAAGCCCCGACTCTGTGAAATCCCACGAGAATTTTATCGCAAAGCATAACTTGAATTTCCATCTTGTTAGCGATACTGAAAAAGAAATATGCACCAAATACGACGTGATAGGCGAGAAGAATATGTATGGCAAAAAGGTCATGGGATTGATACGCACTACTTATATCATCAATCCGGAAGGTATCATCAGCCATATATTCAGTAACGTCAGAGTAAAAGGGCACGTCGAAAAAGTGATAGAAAAACTTATAGAGCTAAAATCCTAATGATAGACACTCACGCACATTTAGACACTGAAGCATTTGCTGAAGACAGGCATGAGGTAATCCTGAGAGCTTTCAGAAATGGTATAAAGTCAATAATTATCCCCGCTATCGAGCCTTCTGCTTTCGGCAAAGTGCTTACCACAGCAGAAAGCCACGAAGGTATCTATTGCTCTATGGGAGTGCATCCGCACAATGCTTCAGAATTAAACGATGATGTGCTTGGAATAATTGAAAAGAACGTTAGCAACCCTAAAGTAAAAGCTATAGGCGAGATAGGGCTCGACTATCATTATGATTTCAACCCCGCTGACGTTCAGATAGATGCTTTTCGCAAGCAACTAATATTAGCAAAAAGAATGGATTTGCCGGTTATTATTCATAATCGGGAATCTAACGATGATATGATACGAATATTAAAAGAAGAGCAGGATGGCACTTTACGCGCTGTGTTGCATTGCTTTTCCGGAGATGCGGCTATGCTCGATCAGGCAATAGACCTTGGTTTTCTTGTGTCATTTACAGGTAATATCACATTCAAAAAGACTGATCTGGATGATGTCGTCAGCCGTACACCGATGGACAGACTGATGATAGAAACAGATTCGCCTTATATGACACCAGTGCCATTTCGTGGCAAGCGAAACGAGCCAATGAGGGTATCTCTCGTAGCAAAAAAAATAGCAGAAATTAAATCTTTAAATTTTGATGAGGTGGTTTCGATGACTACAAATACAGCAATCAAATTCTTTAACTTATCTTTAATAATGGCATTCTTTATAATCGGCTCTATGGGGCTTTATGCTCAAAGCAGCGAAAACTCTGAATACGAAGAAGAGTACTATGAAGATGAGTATTACGAGGAAGATGAGCTCTATAATCCTTTCTATAAAAATATTGGAATCGCTCCTGTGCTGGGTATAAATACTATAGTAGAAACTTTTTACTTTAAAACTTCGCAGCTAAGTATTTCT
>CAYQTZ010000404.1:0-2995 GCA_964420565.1 uncultured Hyphomicrobiales bacterium | reverse complement strand
CATGGACAAAAGTAATTCACTCTTTGAAAGCAAGATACTATCTGCACATGAAAGATTATCAAAATGCTCTTACTCATGCAAATCAAGGTATTGATGCTGCCGGCGGAACTTTATATGCAAAGTTCTCAGATCAGGCAGGCGAATATGCTGCATGGGGTATGTTCAAACTCGATGAAGGCGAACCGCTCCGCGTAGAGAAGAATTACATCGAACTTCTGAAAAGAGAAGAAGGCGATACCCGTCTGGCAGAGTATTTTGTGCCAGGTGGAGCTGCCGAAGGTGAATACTATGGCTATGCAATTCATGATGAGCTGAACACAGTAGAGCAGGAATCAAATCCTGACGCTATTGCCCGCAGAGTGAAATATGCAACTTATGCTGAGGACTTCCCTCTCATCTCTTACGAAGAGACAGTCCTGATCAAAGCAGAAGCCAAAGCACAAACAGGCGATATCACAGGTGCCGTAGCTGATCTGAACATCATCAGAAATGCTGCTGGTCTGCCAAACTACGAAGGAACAGATAAAATGGAAGTTATCCACGAGATACTTACACAAAAACATCTCGAGCTGTTTCTGGAAGGTCAGACTTACCATGACATACGCCGTCTTGGCTACTTCCCGCTTGCAGTTGAACTGCCATCAGGATTTGGCAGTTGGGATTATCCATGGGATGGTGCTAAATCAAACCTTCGCTGGATCTATCCAGAAAGTGAAATTAACACTAACCCGGCAAATGTGCCCGAGGATAGTGATCAACTCGTAAAATGGTTGCTTGCTCCAGCATGGGGTGGCATCTAATAGAGCTTATTGATCATAATATTTTTCCAAGCCCTGACTTATTACGAGTCGGGGCTTTTTTTATTCTATGTGTAGCGAACACGCATGCGTATTCCCTACTGACTATATCTTCAGTACAGTACGCTTATAAAGCTCATTCAATACCTGAGCCAAAGCTGTATAAATAGCTGAAAGACCGCAAATAATACCTTCGATACCAGCAATAGTTTTTATAGTACTGCTGCCTGTTGCATCTCCGAGAGCAAGTAGAAAAAATAAAACCGTTAGCGTAGCAAAAACAAATTGTAGAGCCCTACTAAGTTTAAGTGTACCAATAAACATTACTCCTGTAAAAATTCCCCACATAATAAGATAAGCTACCATAGCCGAATTAGCAGGCGGTTGCGAAAGCCCCATCTGCGGGAGTAAGATCAATCCCACCAATGAAAGCCAGAAAAGTCCATAAGAAGTAAAAGCCGTTGTTCCGAAAGTATTGCCTTTTTTCCATTCCATTATACCCGCAATGATCTGAGCCATACCCCCATAGAATATCCCCATAGCCAATACCATTGAACCAATTTCATACAACCCTGCATTATGAACATTTAACAGCACAGTAGTCATACCAAACCCCATCAAACCAAGTGGAGCAGGATTTGATGTAGTGTCATTTTGATTAACTATAACAATTTCTTCATTCAGTTTTTTCATCATTTTTACCTGTATTTGTAATTAATTATTTATCGATTCTATATAAAGAACAAAAATAAGAAATATGCATCAGAAATAATCTAAAATTCTAATAAATCCTGAGTCCATACAAACTAAATATTCTAATAAATCAAATAATATTTATTGCTGAGTCAGCTATTGTAAATATTATATTTAGCAAAGATAAAAATAAATTTAGCTGCGTTTAGTCTTATTATTTTTGAAATTTTTTTATTTAATGATTTTTCTAACTAACTAATTAATGTTCAGTATTTTATAAAGTATATGCAAATAAAAGAAAATATTTCATTACGTAAATACAACACTTTCGGTGTAGAAGCTATTGCAAAATATTTTGTTGAGATCAATAATGAAAATGACATTCATAAAATAATTGACACCGGGCTGATCAAAGATAACAAATTCTATATACTCGGTGCCGGCTCGAATACTCTATTTGCTGACGATTACGACGGCGCCATACTCAAGATCAATCTAAAAGGTATGAAATATATTCAGGTCAAGGAAGATCACAACATAGTGGAAGTTGCCGCTGGGGAGAAATGGCATGATTTCGTAGCTATTATGAATAAAAATAATCTGTTCGGCATGGAAAATCTTGCTTACATTCCCGGAGATTTAGGAGCAGCACCTATCCAGAATATTGGCGCTTTTGGTGTGGAGCAGAAAGATCTTTTTCATTCATTATCATCAATTTCCTTAGATACGAATAAGGAAGTATCGTTAGATTATAATGACTGCAGATTCGGCTATCGCGATTCAATATTCAAACACGATCTAAAGAATAAACACATAATTACCAAAGTAAGATATATTCTAAAAAAAGAGCAGGTTTTGAATTTCAAATATTCACTTCTTTCTAAAGAAATCAATAAATTTGGTATTGAAAATCCCGATTCTCAGTATATCTTTGATACAATCATTCGTTTGAGGCAAAAACGTCTGCCTGATTTCAAAAAGATCGGTAATGCTGGTAGTTTTTTTAAGAACCCCATCATAACCAAAGAAGATGCTCAAAAACTCTCAGTTATTTACCCTGGGTTGCCAGTATTCAGAGAAAGCGATACCCATAAAAAAATCCCTGCGGCATACCTGATAGAGAAAGCTGGTTGGAAAGGCAAACGCAATGGCGATGTCGGTGTTTATGAAAATCACGCATTAATAATAGTAAATTATGGAAATGCCTCTGGGAAAGATATTCTTAATTTTGCAAATGATATAATCGCAGATATTCATGATAAATATAACATAAAACTTGAATCGGAAGTAGTTATTCTAAACTGATATTTTTTCATAACACCAGATATATAGACTCCATAGCGTAAAAAAATATATCCGATATAATCAGTAAACACCCCCTCAATCCCCCTTTTAAAAGAGGGGGAGGTTAATATATTACATTTCAATGACTTACTTCCTCCCTTATTTATAGAGACTGTGTGATAGCCCCTGAAAACTCAAGAATTGATCCCCCTTGTGTTCCC
>CAYQTZ010000403.1:0-2997 GCA_964420565.1 uncultured Hyphomicrobiales bacterium | reverse complement strand
CAGGTCAGAGAATAATCCCGGAATCAACAAAATTCAATCTTACAGAGGGCTGGAATTTCATTCCTTACATCAGAAATAGCAGTATGAATCCTTCAGTTTCTTTCAACAATATAATGGATCATGTATGGCTGATAAAAGATAACAATGGTGGTATCTATATGCCGGAATATGATATTAATACTCTCGGCGAACTTCAGCCAGGAAGATCATATAAAGTTTATATGTTGGATGATATTGAATTTTGCTATCCTCCAAATGCAGTAAACCCAAGATATACTAATTTTACTTCCACTTCTATGATGCCACAGATGCTGATACCTGAATACAACAGAACTGACAATAGTGCTTCTTTGATCATTACCATTCATGGAGCTATTGATGGTGAAGAAGTTGGTGTATGGAACAGCAATGGCAACCTCGTAGGTAGTGCAGTTGTTGAAAATGAAATTGCTGCAATTAATGTCTGGGGTGATAATGCAATGACAGAAATTATTGACGGTTGTTTTGATAGCGAATCATTAACAGTTGCTCTTGAAAGAGCTACTGGTAGAGTAGAAGTCATAGTTAATGACATTTACTTAGTAAATGAAGGAAGAAACATAGAGAACATTCGCTATTCAAAAGATGGTATTATAATTGCAAATGGCTCAATGGTAGATAATTCCAACAATACAAATAGCTTAAAACTGACAAATTCTCCAAACCCATTCTCATCAAATACAATGATTGAGTTCACAATTAATGAAGATACATTTGTTGAGATAGGTGTTTTCTCTACTGAAGGCGAAAGAGTTGGCGGATTAGTAAGCGGATCATACAAATCTGGTACATATTCTGTAGAATTTGACGGGAGTCATCTTGGATCAGGTGTATATACAGTTGTAATGAACGCTGCTGGTTCAACAATTTCAACTTCAATAATAAAGATCAAATAATTAGCCATTACAAAACCGGGGCGGCGGAATAGTCGCCCCTTTTTTAATTTTTTAAAGTAAGGTCAAGACATCATATTTTGAAAAGTTAAAATAAAAAACGAAAGGAAAATTGAATTGAAAGCATTAATAATAATCTCAGCAATATTGCTTAGTACAATAATCTGCAATAGCCAGAATCAGACAAAGCATTTTTCATATATGTCAAACACAGGAGATGATGTTACTATATTCATTGAGTCAACATCTCACATAAAATTAGGAAGTCAAAATATAGAAGTTGGTGATGAGATAGGTGTCTTCACTTCTGATGGAATATGCGTAGGAGCAGGAGTCTGGGATGGAAGTGGATTGGCAATTACCTGCTGGGAAGACGATACATTTACGGAAGAAAAAGATGGTTTTATTTCGGGTGATGAGATTTATTTCAGGTGTTGGGACGGCTCAGAAGACTATGAATGTGCGATGGTCTCCGTAGAGTATTTTGAGGGTTTCCCTTTTAATAGTAGTGGAGTTTTCGAATCCTCAGCAAATTACAGGATTACTTCTTTTATCGCATTTATGCCTCCCACTTTGATATATCCACAGAACAATGCTGATGAAATGCCCAATAGTCTAAAGATCATCTGGAATGGACCTGAAAATTCAGCGAACTATATTATCGAAATATCTGAAGATGAGAACTTTTCAAATGGATCAATTCTGATTACAAAAACCATATCAGATACTATTATCCAAGCAGAGCTTACGAACAACAAAACTTACTTTTGGAGAGTAAAAGCACAAAATGAAGAATTTGAAAGCGAGTGGTCGGAAATCAATACTTTTTCAACAGTTGGCAAATTCAATATTCAGGGGAATGACGAGTTCTGTGTTGGTGATATAGGAATCTTCTCGATTGATCCAATTAATGACTATGAATATTCAGTCTCTGCAGAAAATGCAAGCGTTCAGAATAGTGATGATTTAAGAAATATTGAAATCTACTTTAATCAGCAAGGGGAATCAAATATTACCGTTTTTAGGACCTCCGAAAAATGGATGGGGGTTAAAGATTCAGCAACTTTTATGGTTACTGTTAATGATAAGCCACTTGCGATAATAAAGGGCTCAAGAGAAGTTTGCAGCAATTCTGTTGCTAATTATAGCTGTCAGACCGAAGAAAATATTACAAGTAGCTGGAGAGTTATCGGAGGAAAAATCCTTTCGGACAGCATAAATGTAGATAATATCGAAGTTCAATTTGCTGAATATGGTGTATCAGAAATAATTTTAAATCAGACAAATTCAGATACTCAGTGTTCAGATGAAAGGACAGTAACAGTAAATATAATAGAAGCCCCGAAATCAGAAATTATGGGTGAAAATAATGTTTGCCAGAATAATGAATACACATACTATGCTTCTGATGCCGAAGGCACTTATCTGGAGTGGGCTATTTTCGAAAATGAAACACAAATAGCAACATATAAAACTAAAGATATTCAGGTATTATGGGAAAATCCCGGTTCAGGAAGAATAGAACTTAATATATTTACTGATCAATGTAATATTACAAAAGTGATGTACATTGAAGTAAGCCCTAATCCAATAAAACCAATGATCGAAGAGATTGATAATGAGCTTTATTCAAATTATAATAATGGCAATCAATGGTATTTTAATGGTAACGTGATTGATGGCGCAACAGATAGAAAAGCACCAGACGTAGGAAGCGGTATCTATCAGGTAAAAGTGCAAAATGAACAGGGTTGCTGGTCAGAATTATCTGATGGTTATGATAGAACATCTGGTATTATCAATATTACAAATAATAATGAAATATTTAATATTTACCCTAATCCTGTAGTAGATAAAATAAATGTTAGATTCAATCATAATGATTTTAGCTCTTACTCTGTAAAGATAACAAATATGCTGGGAGAAGAAATATATAGTAACTATGACTTATCAGGGGATATCATAATACCAACTGACAATTTCGCCAATGGGATTTATTATATGTATATCAGAACAAAGAGTAACATATATGTAAGTAAAGTAATAGTTTCAAGGTAGAAGATGG
>CAYQTZ010000402.1:0-3021 GCA_964420565.1 uncultured Hyphomicrobiales bacterium | reverse complement strand
GAACATTTGATTAATTTTTATTCATAATATAATAATATATTATCTTATTTATTATTTCTCAATATACGGATAAATAAAGGGTGGGAATTAGAAATTGGTAAGAGAATAAGAATAACTTATTGTGAAAAGTGCATTCCCAAATCGGAGTTTGGGAATGAGATCTGGAGGTGAAGCAAAGTTTGGGAATGAGAACTGAAGGTGTCTCCCTCCTTACCAAACTCAGATTTGGTAAGGACTATTTCTGTCCAAGTTGCACTTGGATCATCTTATTTTCTTAGCAGCCCATAACCGTAGCGAACACGCATGCGTGTTCCCTACTTTTCTTCTTTTGATCCCTTCTCTGAGCTGTCTTCTTTGTCAGGCTTTATTATATGCAGATCTCTTTGGGGGAATGGTATCTGAACGCCAAGTTCGTTAAAGCGATGATAGATAGCTGTATTTAATTCATGAATGGTCTTGCCGCGTAAAGATGGCTCTATAGCCCAGCTCAGCAATTCAAAATTCAAGCTGGAATCTCCGAAACTGCGAAAGCGCACTCTCGGCTCGGGTTCATGCAGAATATTGGAGTTAGAAAGAGATATTTCCAACAGAATTTTCTCTACAAGTTCGATATCGGAACCGTATGCAACTCCAATTGGAACTCGTACGCGGAAATTTTCTATTGGGGCACTTTCGTTTATTATTTTTGAGTTGGCAATTATTGAGTTAGGTATGGATATCTGTATGTCGTCCCGTGTTTTTATTCTTGTGCTACGCACACCTATCTCTACTACTTCGCCACGCTCTCTGCTGTCGAGTTCTATATAATCACCTATCTTATAAGGCTTGTCGAGGAAAACACTGATACCGCCGAAAAAGTTTGCAATAGTATCTTTAGCAGCAAAAGCAATTACTGCACTTGCTATACCAGCAGAAGCAATTAGTGGAGTTATGTCTATATTCCATATAGAGAATATTGCCATCAGTGCTGATACGAAAACCGCTACTCTAACGAATGTAGCTATTAGCGGTATAATATCCTTACTCAGCCCGGTCATATCAAATACTTTTTTGATACCTCTGGTGGCTACTGTTTTGATAATACGTATAGCCCCAACCATCCAAAAGAGAACAATAATAGTATTCAAGATATTATGTATATTCTTTGAATAATTCTCTGGCAGCTTGAAATGACTCAAAGATGATTCAATTCCGATAATAATAAATGTGTAAAACACAGGGCTTTTTAATGCATCTATTATCGTGTCATCCAAATCGCTTTTTGTCAGTTTTGTTAAACGGGTAAGTATCTTCGTTATGAACAATCTCAGGAGTATAGCCAACACGATAAAAAACCCGAAATTGATCAGTGCATTGATATTTTTTGAATCAGATATATTAAGCGATATTATGAGTTCTTCCATAGCATTTGTTTGCTTTTTGCAGCAAGAATAATTTATAATAATTAATTGAATTTCTCTAATATTTCTGATCTGACATATTCCATATACCACTGAGGGGTACTGGTAGCTCCTGTTATACCTATCTTTTGAATATTATCGAACCATTTTGGATCAATTTCTGAAACATCTTCTATAAAATGTGTATTTTTATTTGTTGACAAACATTTGTTATAAAGACTTTTTGCATTAGATGAATTCTTGCCTGCAACGAATAATATCAATTCGTGAGCCGAGGCAAAGTTAGTCAAACCCTTTTCGCGGCTGGAAACGAATTTGCAGATGGAGTTTTTCGCAGTAAATAGATCATTGATTATTTCCCCTTCTGTAATATTCATTGCTTTATCTGACAGAGCACTTTTGATTTCCTGAAAACCTTTTTTGTCCATAGTGGTCTGGGAAAACAATACAGTCTTTCGGGTAAGATCTATATGCTGCAAGGCATCTTCTGCCGATCGAACTACTATGCACTCGTCATTGCAAAAGCCGCGTAGCCCGATAACTTCAGCGTGCTCCCGCTTTCCATAGATCACTATCTGATAGCCAAGATCGTAATATTTTTTTATCTTTTTTTGCAAAACAGTAACTAAAGGGCAGGTAGCATCAATTATTTTAAATTCCAGTTTATTGAGATAATTGAAAGTAGAGGGTGGTTCCCCGTGAGCGCGGATTATCACAATAGACCCCTCTTTGTTAATATTTTCTAAATCCTCATGTGTAATAGTTTTTAACCCTTTAGCAGCTAAACGGCTCGTTTCTTTGGGGTTATGAATTATTTGCCCGAGGATATAGATATCTTTATCCTTATTATCCTCCAGAGTTTTTTCGACTGCTTCTACGGTGCGGACCACCCCCCAGCAGAATCCGGAGCTTTCGTCTATGTGGATATCTCTCATATTATCACTGTTTTATTCTCTTGCGTGCAAGCATTTCAATTATAGTAGTTTGCTCGTCTATAGTAAGATTAGAATTGTCTATTTCCACAGCGTCGTCAGCGATTCTTAGAGGGCTGATTTCGCGATTACTGTCATAGCTGTCTCTGTCAGATATTTCTTTCTTGATCTGCTCTATTGAAACTTTGAGCCCACTTTCAATCATTTCTTTGGCGCGGCGTTTTGCCCTTTCTTCGATAGAAGCTTTGAAAAAGACTTTAAGTTCTGCATTAGGAAAAACTACTGTACCGATGTCGCGTCCATCTATTACGACACCGCCATCTTTGCCCATTTCACGCTGCTGTCTTACTAAGGAATCGCGAACACAAGCAACGGCACTTACTACGCTTACATTTTTTGTTACCTCAGGGTTTCTTATATCATCAGAAACATCTTCGCCATTAAGAATTGTTTTTTGCCCGTTATCTGATGGTTTAATCTCAATTTTTAATTGATTTACCAAATCACAAAGGTCATCTATGTTGAGTTCTTTGTTTTCTTTGAGCCACGCAAAAGTTACTGCTCTGTACATTGCACCTGTGTCTATATAAAGATAACCGAGCTTATCGGCTACAAGTTTAGCTGTCGTTGTTTTGCCAGAGCCAGCTGGTCCGTCCAATGCGATAATAATATTTTTTGCCATACTGTTT
>CAYQTZ010000401.1:0-3024 GCA_964420565.1 uncultured Hyphomicrobiales bacterium | reverse complement strand
TAATTATTTTTTGAAACTTCAAAAATATTTTATTGCAGATGGACTCCATCTGCCAGATGGAGTCCATCTTTACTTCTCTCTACTCCTGTTTCACAATCTTCCAGTCTCCTATCTTGCCGTCTATGATAATTCTTAAGATATAGATGCCATAAACAACTCTATCAAGAGAAATCCTGAAAGAGCTTAGGGAAAGAGTCCTTAAAAGAGCAATAGACAGATGCGAAATATGCGGAGTGAAGAACTACGAGTGGTTGCTATCATTGAAAGTGATGGACAGGAAAGGGAAACTTCATACTGAATGGATACAAGAGGAAACTCTGCCAGACTTCATTATTGAATGCCAAAAAAGCAAGATTTCTATACTATCGATCAAACATATAAGAGTAATCCTGACTATAGCACATTTAGACCACGATGCCGAAAATCACGATGTTGCATTAGACAGACTTAAAGCCATGTGCCAGCTTTGTCATCTTAGATATGACAAGCAGGAGCATAAAAAAATCATAAAAAATGTATAAATCATTATGAACTCAATAAAGTTAAGAATACTTGGAACGCCGCAGCCAAAGCAGGCAGACAGGTCTCGGATAGCAAAAGGAAAAAGAGGACAGTTCGTTCATCACTATAAATCAACGAAAGTACGTAGACAGAACGAAACATCCGGGCGATAGCACAGCATCAGATTCCTGCCGGCTTCATTCCTTTCGATGAGCCAATAGGAATAAAAGCACTATTCGTATTCCCTCTGCTCAAGAGCTTTCCAAAGTATCGCAAGAAAGAGATTGAAAGTGGAATACAAATATACAGAGACACAAAACCTGACCTAACAGATAACCTGATGAAGGGACTCTGCGATGCTCTCGAAGGAGTAGTATACATAAATGATAGCAGGATATGTATGGTAGAAACACAAAAGTTTTACGGATTATTCCCCCCATACTGATACGGCGTCCACTCATAATACACTTCTATTATTCAAAGAACAACAAAAAGGAATATAGGAAGAAATAATCAAAGAAGCAATAGAAACATGACCACTCGGATTAGTTGATGAATTCAGATGTTTCATTATTTTTCATCAACTTCTTCCCATCCATCTAAAGGAACTCCAAACTCTTCATTAGCAAACAACTTACATTCCATTATCTTGAAGATAATCAGCTATATTCTTTTTATCTTTATAAATATAAAGATAAGCTCCAACTTCAGGTAAGTCTTTTTCAATGATATATGTTTTACCCTGAAAATCTTGTTTTAATATTGTATCATTCATTTTCATCTCTGAATAACTTCTTTATATCAGGATGATAGTATTTTATTCTGTTAGAGTTATAAATAGATATAGTGATTTCTCTATCAAAACTATCTTCACTAATATGTCCATGATCAACATCAATTTCTGAATTTAATAATCGATCAAGTTCATCTCTTAACTCAGAAGCTTCGTCTTTTGTTAATAACAATAGAACTTCATCTATACTTTCATTTTTGTTAATATTAAATATTCTCATTATAGTGTTTATTATTTATGTGGTACATTCTTTGGATATATTGGTCCTGATTTAATCCATTTACCATTTAATTTGTATTCTAAATGTATATGCTTATTAATATGTGGATATGTTTTATTAAAATCAAATCTCATTTTTCTTAATTTGTCTTGAGATAAAAAATAAATATCTTCTGCTTTGTTTGTTCTTCCTATTGCATCTTCTCCTAACCATTTCATTACTTTTTTAGCAATATTTGGAATTTTTGATGCTCCATTAATAATACCCTTTTTACCAACATCGGGAGCTTCGAATTTAATGACAGGCATTACTTCATAATTGTCAGATACGAAATAGTCTGTATAGTACCCTGGTTTAATACTTGGTTGAGCTAGTTCTAAGTCATTAGGAAAAGCAAAATGATTAATAATAGCTGAACCAGTCGTTAGTGTTGCATCCGCTGGTATATCTGAAATAGATGGATTTCCTGTTTTTACTGGGACTTCTGTTCGAGTATTATAATATGCTTCTGGATGCAAATAAAAGTAATTTAAAGATTCATCGTTCAGCTCTACATCCTGCTTCGAATCCCCATCAGTTGTTTCAGTATGAACCTCTTCACTTCCAACCCACCAGCCAAGCATAACAGGGAAATCCATCATCCCACTCGGATCAATAAGCATAACCGGTCTATTCAACGAATACTGATACCTCGTCCACTCATAATACTCTTCCCACACCCACGCGTGGGGTAGCGGATCAATACTCGTAAACCTTCCGGATAGGAAATCATATTTGCGGGCACCAAAATCGCAGAAATGCAATAAACGATCTTTATGAAGGAACGATCAAAACGAATTCCCAATTCCGATTTCCCAATTCCGAAACTGTCAAAGAACTCATATAACATATATCAATGTAATGATCTATAAACTTCTTTTCTATGTGCAATTTTAATTATTTCAATAACTAATATATCATCATAGATGGAATAAATAACTCGGTATTCATTCACTCTAATTCTGTATAATACTTCTGATCCTCTAAGTTTTCTTGATCCTTTTTTCCTTGGGTTGTTTTTTAAACCTGAAATACTATCGTATATGTTTAAGGCAATTTCTTTTGGGATTTTTGCTATTTCCTTTATAGCTGATTTTTTCCAGAGGATTTTATAATTCCGCATTATTATTCAATATTTCTTTGACAATATGATGATCGTATAAATCCTCGTTTTTTCTTTCGGCAACTGTTTTTAAATCCTCTAAATCCTCGAGCAGCTGTTCAAATTCATTTATTGGTATTTGAACAGATTTTTTATTGCCTTTTGAATCAATCAGATATTCAACTGTCATAGTAACTCCTTAATTAATCTATTCTCATACACGATAATAATCAACTAATATTATTCAAACCCCACAACTCTATTCTTATTCGGCGTTCAACAATAATACTCCTCTCCCGATATACATCGGGATCTCGGCTCACTTTTATTTCTTGGGGAAATTAGTTAATTTAGTAGTTGCATAAAGAG
>CAYQTZ010000400.1:0-3024 GCA_964420565.1 uncultured Hyphomicrobiales bacterium | reverse complement strand
AGGGGTAAGTAATTTTTTGAATCTATCACCCGAAACGATTATCTCCCCAAGCCTGTATGTTTTCAAAGTGTCTGCTTTTTCAGTAGCGTAAATATTGCTTCCAATTACCGTAGATATTATCAGTATAATCAAAAATCCATTCGTCAGTTTCATAACATTTTCGTATCTTTATTTTTTAAATTTCAACTTAGATTGAAAGCGAATAAATTGATAAAGTATTTTAATAAAAATTAATAAATATAAGTTCGGAAAGTAAACATCATGCCTTTTATTGGAGAACTAAGTGCTTTAGCAGCAGCCCTTTTGTGGTCATTTTCGTCATTTCTTTTTACAACAGCAAGTATCAGAATAGGCAGTATCCAGCTTAATATATCGCGTATGATACTCGCTGCGATACTGCTGATAATCACTATTTTAGCGTTTAATATAGACTACGATATTTCATTGGCGCAGCTATACTTACTCTCTATAAGCGGTTTTATCGGCTTGGTTATTGGGGATACTTTTCTGTTCAAATCATTTAAAGAGATAGGCCCGCGGGTCAGTATGCTCATCATGTCTGCAAACCCTGCAATCGCAGCAATACTTGCATATTGGATACTTGGAGAGATATTATCACTTTGGTCTATTCTTGGTATAGCAATTACAATTTCAGGTATCTCTCTTGTGATATTAGACAAAAGAGCAAGGGCAAAGAATAAATTTCCAATTACAAAGATCGGTGTTTTCTATGGTGTGATGGGAGCCGCAGGACAGGGCATTGGTCTGGTATTTGCTAAAATGGCATTCCACGAAGGAGATGTAAATTCTTTAGTAGCAACGTTTATACGCATTGGTGCAGCCGTCGTGATAATGCTACCGGGGGCATTAGCACTTAAGAAATATGACAATCCATTTAAACTTTTTGCTCGTGACAGAAAAGCATTAGGGATGGTCGCACTTGGATCAATTATTGGCCCTTATCTTGGTATTACTTTCAGCTTTCTTGCAATAATATATATTCAGATCGGAGTTGCTTCTACTATAATGGCAACAACTCCGATTATTATGCTGCCTTTATCGTGGTTGTTCTATAAGGAAAAACTAACATACAGATCTGTTTTCGGTGCTATAATTGCTGTAATCGGAGTATCATTACTTTTTCTATTATAGACAATTGAATGAATAAAATTGTATCCTGATCTCTGGTACGCTCTACAAGGTAATGGCTAAGTATGATTTGCTACGCCCATTCTGTCATTTTTAGCCATATAATAAATGTTTACATATATCCAATCAGAAAATTATCATAATCTTTTTGATTATCTCAGCTTATAATTGTATTTTTATTATTCTTAATTGGATAATTTTAGAATACTTATATATATGAGAATGCAATTACTTGACTGATTACAGGCATGTGAGATGATATTATGATTGAATCCTAAAATAATAGTTATAGCACAAATGGCTTCTGTGAATCGGTAGAATATAAATATAATAAATACAGTTGGTTCTGAAATATTCATTATTAAGAAATATATTAAAAATAATTGAATTAATTAGAAAACAAAGTCTTGATCATGGACATAGAAAATACTTTTAGCTCTTTATTAGCAAACATTAGCTCTGCTTATGCCTTGCATAAAATAATCACAAATGAAACAGGTAAGCCAGTTGACTATGAATTCATAGATGTAAACAATAATTTCGAAGTGATTTCTGGTATCTCCAAAGATAATTGTATCGGCAAAACAGCTAAGCAGATCATGCCAGCCATTGGTCTATATGAATTTGACTTGGTAGAAATTTATGGCGAAGTAGCTCTTAATCAAACAAAAAAAGAATTCACACAATATTCAGAGTCATTAAAAAAGTGGTTTCGTGTTAGTGCCTTTTCTCCAGAGAAATATTATTTTATTACTCTATTTGAAATTATTGATCATGAACATGAACTTAAAAAGCTAACTGAAAAGTTAGGGCTTGCTACGGATAAAGGCAATCATGGTTATTGGGATTATAATATCGAAACCGGAGAAGCATATTTTAGCTCTGGCTTTTACTCTATGCTTGGGTATGAAGATAATGAATTGCCAATGAGCTTTGATACATGGAAGAGTTTACTGCATCCTGAGGATAGAGATGATACCATTTCAAAATTAGAATACAGTTTTGATAATCATATACCTTATGACACTGAATATCGGGTTAGATGCAAGAATGGTTCTTACAAATGGCTACAAGCACAAGGAAAAAGCTATAAAATAGATCAAAATGGTGAACTTCATAGAGCTTTAGGAGTGCATTATAACATTGATGACAGGAAAAAAGCAAGAGAAGAGCTTAGAAAAAGCGAAAGTAAATATAAAGAATTGATAGAACTTGCCAAAACTGTCATTTTGCAGATGGATACTAACGGCGTAATTACTTTTATGAATGATTATGGTTTGCAGCTGTTTGGTTATTCAAAGGAAGAACTGTTAGGCAAGAATGTGATTGGCACTATAATCCCTTTAGTTGAAGATTCCGGAAGAGATTTAGCGGCTTTAGTCGAGTTAATAAAAAATGATCCAAAAAGCTATTCATATAATGAGAATGAAAACATAACCAAAGATAATAAGCAATTATGGATTGGATGGACTAATAGGGTAATTAAAAATGATAATGGCGAGATAGAAGGTATCCTCTCTTTTGGTACTGATATTTCTGATAAAAAGAAAAATGAGGAAGATCTAAAGAGATTCTTCGATGTTAATCTGGATTTACTTTGTATAGCCGATTTAGATGGGAACTTCATAAAAATAAACAAATCATGGGAGACAACTCTCGGCTATCCGATAGATTTTCTTGAAAAAAGCAAATTCCTCGATTTTGTACACCCTGACGATATGCAGTCAACGCTTGATGCTATGGCAGAATTGGGGAAATGCAAAGATGTAAATAGATTTATTAATAGATATATATGTAAAGATGGATCAATTAAACATATTGAATGGAAGTCTCATCCATCAGGGAATCTGATCTACGCCGCTGCGCGTGATATAA
>CAYQTZ010000399.1:0-3025 GCA_964420565.1 uncultured Hyphomicrobiales bacterium | reverse complement strand
CTAATTATTTAATTCAATTAAAAATTCAGCATATTCATCTACAGTACTCTTTACAATCATTTCGCCATTATGTCCATTTTTGATAATATCATAGCTTAGGGAAAGGCCTAAGCCGGTACCCTCGCCAGTTGGTTTGGTAGTAAAAAATGGATTGAATATTTTTTTCAAAGTAACATCGTCTATACCCAACCCATTATCTTTTATTTTTATTAATAACTTATCGTCTTCTGTGGTGGTGATGATCCTGATTTCAGCAATGAAATCATCGCCGTTTCGTGCTTTTTTCTTCATTGTGGAATAGCAGGCGTTGTCAATAATATTTGTGATCACGCGGCTGAACTCCTGCTGAAGAATAGATGCTTTTGGAATATTTTCATCAAATTCATAAAAGAAGTTGGCATTGAATTGCTTATACTGCCCTCGAAATCCATGATAAGCAAGCACTGAATATTCTTTAAGGAAACTATTGATATCTGTTTCTACTTTTTCGCTGGATTGGCCTCTGGCATGCTCCATCATTGACTTAACGATTTTGTCAATTCTCTTGCCGTTATTGTTTATCTTTGCAAGATAATCTTCCATCTCTTCGATGGTTTTCATGATGAAATCTAAATCCTGAACATCAATTTTTTCTTTAACGATTTCTGCAATGTCTTCTTTAAGCTCGCTGCAAAACTCCATCGTTCCTTCAGAAAAATTGTTGATAAAGTTTAGTGGGTTTTTGATTTCATGAGCAATCCCAGTAGTGAGCTGTCCGAGGGAAGCCATCTTCTCTGCCTGAATTAGCTGGTTCTGAGTTTTCTTTAATTCGTCGTGTGCAATTTTTATCTCTTCGTAAGATTGAGCATTTAAGATAGCAATGGCAACATAAGAAGCCAGATTTCTCAGTATATCTATATGATGAGATTTATATGAGCTTTTCTGCTCGCTTTCAATTATCAGTATACCTATTGTGTTCTGCTCAGCTTTGATCGGCATATAATAACAGGATTTTGTACTGGCATTCTCGCATTCAAGTTTCTTACCATTTTCGATATAGCTTGCATATTCTTCTAATAATGTGCTGACATCATTTTCAAAATCGTTAATGTGAATATCTTGTCCAGTGCGAAGGCATAATATATCCAAGCGATTGCTTTCATCAATACTGACCGAATAGCCCGGTATCCTTTCAGTTTCCTCGATGATCAACTTGTACTGCAACGCATCTTCGGCATTGTTATATAATCCAATTCCAAATCTGGATGAATCAATCATCGCACTAAGCCGGTTGTGGAGTTCAATGAAAACAGATTCAAAATCGAGAGCGGAAGTGATACTTTGTCCTATCTGGCTAAGTAAAGAAAGATTTTCAAACGAATTTTGAAGCTCCCTAGCCAATATTTCCAGATCTTCATTTTGCTTCCTGACCTTTTCCTGTTGCTTTTGTATTGTATCGTTTGATTCTTTCAGGTTTATTACCATCTGATTGAAAGTCTTTGCCAGACTTGCAATTTCATCACCCGTTCTAATGTCCACTTTTGTATCCAGATCGCCTTCTGATATTCTTCTGGTTGCTTTTTCAAGCTCGACAACAGGTTTGGAAATATTCCTTGCTATCAAAATTGATAGAAATACCCCAACCAACACAGAAAAGATACCAACCAGATACTGGATATACTGGTTCAGCTCGGCTAATTCAGCTTTCTCATTTACTATAAGCTCGAGCTGTTCCTGTAAAAAAGATTCATCTTTTTCAAGCAATGACTCGAGATCAGATATTTTCTCGAATATACTTACCAATTCCAAAAAAGCATTTAGATAATTCTCGCTAAGCTCAAGTATTCTGTCCTTTTTTGTTCGTGATGCATTAAGCTGTCCGGTATTGTCAATAATTCTAATTATGGCTTCTTTTACGTTTTCGACGTATTCCGGCTTGCGCCGCATGATGTAATCTTTTTCACGTCGTCGTGCCTGAAGCATATCAACATAAATGCCATAGCCATCAGTTTCCTTGATAATATCTTCTATACTATGAACAGCTTTTCTGAACTTTCCTTCGATACCAAGATTCTCATTAAGCCCTCTTTGCTTCATTAGCTCTACGTATTCTTCAAAATTCATGTGATATTTGTGAGCTAACCGGAGGAGTTCATTTATCTTTGCTTCGTCTTTAAGTGGTGCGAGAATAGAATCAATGATCAAAAGATTATAATGAAATTTCTCTTGATAGCTTAGTTGCTTTTTTTTCGAGAACTCAGTGCGCAGGTGGTAGCTTTCTATCATAATTGTCTCTGAATAGCGAACCATATCCCTGTGATTAAGAACGCTGAAACCTGAAGCTCCAAATAAAATTATGAAGATCAGGATAGTTTCCAAAACGCCTGCCAGCAGTAAGAGCTTGCCATATAGAGAGAACCTGACCTTTAGCATTTATTTATACAGTTATTCAAACATCAATTAATTTAGACTTGCATTTTAATGAAATCTTATTAATCTTAAATGAAATGATTGTTAATTTATGGTTAAGATGAAGAGCTTTTTAAACTAATAAATTGCGATGATGTTGATGATATTTTATTGATTGGTACAATCGCAAAAATCCATGATTGTCATTCCTGCGAATGCAGGAATCTTTTGAATATTTTATCAATACACAATTTAGGTATTGGAACAACGCTAAAATACGAACGCTTTTTTTTACGAACTTGTCTTGAATAGATCATATTTGCTTTGTTAATTTTCTGTTTATCATGAACTAATATTTAAGATAGTATTAATAGATCTTAAGTAAATCTGTTATATGGCTATATATATCAATAGTTTATAAATATTCTTTCAATCATGGAATATTTAACATAAAAAAAGTTTTCTGCTAATTATGGATTAACATTTCAATATTAATTTTGCATATCGAATATTATAGTAGCATAAATAATGGGAGATATGCATTATGCATGTAAGAAAATATCTTATTTTTATCATCATTACTCTGATAATGATACAAATATCAGCAGCAAAAAATAATAAACAAAGCCCAATCAAC